>NZ_JCABYM010000007.1:0-8904 GCF_059499385.1 Limnoglobus sp.
AAACCCCCTCGTTCCGAACCTCCGGTTCGGGACGCGCCGCCGCAAACGAGACGTGTGCGGCGGCGAGGGCGGTTGCAGCCGCCCTTGTTCGCGAACCAGAGGTTCGGGACGAGAAGACAGAGTTACCGCGGGCGACCCCGCGACCGAGACTTGACCGACGAGGACGACCGCATGTATCCCCAACAACCCACCTCGCCGGGCGTCGGCGGCATGGGCCTGCCCGCGTGGCCGGCCCAGGCGACCGACTTCGCCGAGCGGTACGACTGGCTGTTCCTCTACATCCTCGCCGTCACCACCATCGCCGGCCTGTTGGTCTACGCCGGCCTCACGTACCTCTGCTTCCGGTACGCCAAGAAGCCCGGCGGCAAGTCCGTCCGCATCCTCGGCTCCCACAAGCTCGAGTTCCTCTGGACGGCCGTGCCGACGGCGTTCTTCGTCTCGTTCTTCGTGTTCGGCATCCCGCTCTTCGACGAGGCCAGCCACCCGCCGGCCGACGCCCCCGAAATCTTCGTCGTCGGCAAGCAGTGGATGTGGAAGATTCAACACCCCAACGGCGTCCGCGAGATCAACGAGCTGCACCTGCTGAAGGGCCAGGCCGTCAAGGTCACGGTGTCCAGCGAGGACGTGATCCACAACTTCGGCATCCCGGCGTTCCGGAACAAGATCGACGCCGTCCCCGGCCGGTACGTGCAGACGTGGTACAAGCCGACGCTCGCGGGCACGTACCACATCTTCTGCGACCAGTACTGCGGCCAGGGGCACTCGCAGATGGTCGGCAAGGTCCACGTGATGGACAAGGACGACTACGCCGCGTGGCTGGACGGGCACAAGACGGACGCCCAGGGGACGCCCGGCGACCGGCCGACGGACGGGACGGCCGCGTGGCACGGCCAGCAGCTGTTCTTCAAGATGCAGTGCATCAACTGCCACAACAACGTGTACGACGCGGACAGCGTGAACTCGTCGAACCGCGCCCCGAACCTGGAGGGGCTGTTCGGCTCGCAGGTCCCGGTCGAGGGCGGGAAGTCGGTGGCCGCGGACGCCGCCTACGTCCGCGAGTCGATCCGCAACCCGATGGCGAAGGTCCACGCCGGGTGGAAGCCGATCATGCCGGCCTACCCGCGGGCGCAGCTGAGCGAGGAGGAACTCGGCCAGCTCGTCGCCTACGTCCAGTACCTGAAGGCCGGGCGGCTGCCGAAGCGGACCTCGCAGGACGCCGCCCCGGTCGGCGCGCCGACGGCCGCCGAGTCGCTGGGGAACCAGCCGCCGCCCGCCCCCCCGATGAATCCGACCCCGCCGAAGGGAGGGAACAACTAACATGACCCCGGCCATTCCCACGCCGACCGTCGTTGTCCCGACGGCGACCGTCCTGGAACTCGACTACACGCCGCAGACCGCCCCGCCGGTCGCGGACCTGTACGGCCCGCCGAAGGTGAACTACCTGAACCACGCCCACGGCTGGCTGTCGTGGCTGCTCACGGTGGACCACAAGCGGATCGGGTTGCTGTACCTCGTGCCGCTGACCGTCTTCTTCCTGTGCGGCGGCATCGCGGCCGGCCTCGTCCGGCTGAACCTCCTCCAGCCGACCGGCGCGATCCTGGAGCTGGACCAGTACAACAAGGCGTTCACCGCCCACGGCACGATCATGCTGTTCCTGTTCCTCATCCCGGTCATCCCGGGCGTGCTGGGGAACTTCTTCGTGCCCATGATGATCGGCGCGAAGGACATGGCGTTCCCGAAGCTGAACCTGCTGTCCTGGTACGTCTGGTTCGGCGGGGCGATGTTCTTCGTCGTGGCACTCCTCGTCGGCGGCCTCGACACCGGGTGGACGTTCTACCCGCCGTACAGCAGCAAGTACTCGCACACGAACGTGCTGCTCGCCGGCCTCGGCGTGTTCATCACCGGGTTCTCGTCCATCCTGACCGGGTTGAACATCATCGCGACCGTCCACAAGATGCGGGCCCCCGGCCTGACGTGGGGCCGGCTGCCGCTGTTCGTCTGGGCGATGTACGCCACGAGCGTCATCCAAATCCTGGCGACGCCGGTGCTAGCGATGGCCGTCTGCCTGCTGGCGACGGAGCGGATCTTCGGCGTCGGCATCTTCGACCCGTCACTCGGCGGCGACCCGCTGCTGTTCCAGCACCTGTTCTGGTACTACAGCCACCCGGCCGTGTACATCATGATCCTGCCGGGGATGGGCGTCATCAACGAGGTCATCACCTGCTTCAGCCGGAAGAACATTTTCGGGTACAAGGCGGTCGCGTGGTCGTCCGTCGGGATCGCGGTCGTCGGGTTCCTGGTGTGGGGCCACCACATGTTCCTGTCCGGCCAGGGCGTGTACCTGGGGATGGTGTTCTCCGCCCTGACGATGATGGTCGCCGTGCCGAGCGCCATCAAGGTGTTCAACTGGGTGTCCACGCTGTACGGCGGGCAGATCACGTTCGAGGCCCCGATGCTGTTCACCATCGGGTTCATCGTGCTGTTCACGATCGGCGGGCTGACCGGCCTGTTCCTGGGGATCATGGGGACGGACATCCACCTGCACGACACGTACTTCGTCATCGCGCACTTCCACTTCACGATGGTCGGCGGGATGATGTTCGCGTGGCAGGCCGGGCTGCACTTCTACTGGCCGAAGATGACCGGGAAGATGTACTCGGACTTCTGGAGCCGGCTGGCGGCGGTCGTGATGCTGGTCGGGTTCAGCCTGACGTTCCTGCCGCAGTTCGTGGCCGGCTACCACGGGCTGCCCCGCCGGTACCCGTACTACCCGGCCGAGTTCCAGCTGATGAACATCCTGTCCACGGCCGGGGCGACGATCCAGGGGATCGGGTACGTGATGCCGGTGTTCTACCTGACGGCCAGCCTGTTCTTCGGGAAGGACGCCGGGGCGAACCCGTGGCGGGCGACCGGGCTGGAATGGCAGGTCGGCAGCCCGCCGCCGCCGCACAACTTCGAGGAACTGCCGGTCGTGACGCACGGCCCGTACGAGTACGCCCTGCCGAGCAAGTACACGCTCCAGGCCGGGCACGCACACGAGACGAACGGCCACGCGGCCGGGAACGGGGGGACCAGTGGCCACTGACACGGAACACGGGCACGCGGTGGCGCACCCGGCGAACCAGCCGATCGTCGCGCACCACTTCAACAACATCCGCCAGCAGCACGCCTCCGTCCGGTTCGGGATGTGGGTGTTCCTGGTGACGGAAGTGCTGTTCTTCGGCGGCGTGCTGTGCGCGTACACCGCGTACCGCATCTGGTACCCGAAGGAGTTCGAGGCCGGCAGCACGGCCCTCAACCCGCTGATCGCGAGCATCAACTCGTTCCTGCTGCTGTCGAGCAGTTTTACGATCACGCTCGCGATCCGCGCCGCGTACAAGCAGGAGCAGGCCGGGCTGAAGCTCTGGCTGCTCGCCACCATCGTGCTGGGCACGGTGTTCCTCGGGTTCAAGGCCCGCGAGTACTACGGCGACTACGAGGAAGGGCTGATCCCCGGCCCGGCGAAGACGCTCGTTTCGACGACCGACGAGTTCGGCAAGCCGGCCCTGCGGGAGGTGAGCGTCTTCGCGGTGAACCTGAAGCACGTGCTGGAGCACAAGAGCGCGAAGGCGAAGGCGATCGGCGACAAGATGACGTGGAACGAGCGGGAGCGGGTGCAGATCTTCTTCATGTTCTACTACAGCATGACGGGGCTGCACGTCATCCACATGATCGTCGGGCTGGGCTTGCTCGTGTGGCAGTTGTACCTGGCGCAGGTCGGGTTCTTCGTGCCGCAGGAGCGGTACGTGTACATCGAGGTGATGAGCCTGTACTGGCACTTCGTGGACCTCGTGTGGATTTTCCTGTTCCCGCTCCTGTACATGGCGGGCAGCCACACGGCCGAGGCGCTGCATTTTTAAGGGCGAAAGCCCGCCGACGAACGTCGGCGGGGAGACCGGCGACACACGGTACTGAGAGAATCGCGATGTCCGAGCACGTTCAAAAGCCGATCGTCTTCGAGGACGACCACGCCCCGCCGGCGACGGTCGGCGGCAGCACGCTGATCTTCCTGATCCTCGCCGGGCTGACGTGCATGGCGATGCTGATCGGGTTCACCGACCTCGGCCCGGTCAAGGTGTGGGTGAGCCTCGCCGTGGCGTGCGTCCAGGGGGTGGTGCTGACGGTGTTCTTCATGGACCTGCGGCACGGCGACAAGCTGACGTGGCTGACGGCCGCGGCCGCCGTGTTCTGGACGTTCCTGCTGTTCCTGTTCACCCTCACCGACTACCTCACGCGGCAGTATTACGCCTTCTGACGCGGCCGCAGGTTCCGGCCATGCGACGACACCGGTTTCTCACGGGCGGGGGCGTGGCCCTCGCCCTGCTCGTTCTCGGCGGGTGCTCGTCGCCGGAGTCGTCCGGGTACGACCCGAACCTCCGATTCCTCCTCCGCTCCGACCCCATCGTCGCGAAACTGCCGCCGACGCCGCCGGCCGACCTGCACGCCAACGGCAAGCTCGACGAGGCGATCAAGAACCTCGCGAACCGGGGCGGCACGCTATACGAGCCGGAAACGCTGCCGAAGGACCAACGGGACAAGCTCGCGGCCGTGCTGGACGACCTGTTCGGCACGCCGGCCGCGCCGAGGCTGCCGGGCGGTGACGCCCTCCGCTTGAGTCCGGAGAAGTTGGCCGCCGGCGGGCGGGTGTACAAGGACAAGTGCGCCCAGTGCCACGGGACGGCCGGCGACGGCCGCGGGCCGACCGGGGCGTGGGTCTACCCGCACCCGCGGGACTTCCGGCTGGCGAAGTTCAAGTACGTCTCGACGACGACCGGCGTGCCGGCCCGCGACGACCTCGTGGCGATGGTGAAGGTCGGCATCGCCGGGAACTCGATGCCCGGCTTCGCGCTGCTGCCGCCGGACCAACTCGACGCGGTCGTCGGCTACACGCTCTTCCTTTCCGTCCGCGGGCGTGTTGAAACCGAACTGCTGTCCGCGGTTCTGAGTGAAGACGGCCTCGGCGGTCCGCCGGAGGCGTTCGCGTCGGCGGCGCTGGCGAAGTGGGTGCGGAACTTCGCCGAGGCGGAAGCGAGGGTCGTCCGCCCGGCCGTGCCCACGATCGAGGCGAAGGACGGCGGCGCGGACGCGGCCTACGACGACAAGGTCCGCCGCGGGTTCAAGAGTTTTGCGACGGCGGCGTGCGCGAGCTGCCACCGGGACTACGGCCGGGAGACGCACTACCTGTACGACGACTGGGGCGTGGCCGTGCGGCCGGCGAACCTGAGTACGGGAAGTTATCGCGCCGGCGGCGAGCCACTCGACCTGTTCCGCCGCGTGCGGTGCGGCGTGCCGCCGTCCGGGATGCCGGCGGTCGGCGCGGCGACGCTGACGGACGAGCAGGCGTGGGACTTGGTGCTGTTCCTGAAAGCGCTGCCGGTCCCGCGGCACCTGCCGCCGGACGTGCGGGTTGTTGTCTACGGCAAATAGCGGTGGGCTTGCCCACCGTGCGGGCCGAGTCTTCGAGGCCCGCACCACGCTGCCTATCGCGGGGAACTTTACGCGGTGGGAGGAACGTTCCCGCGGGAGGAAGGCCGACGCGCCCGCGGGAAGGTGATCGCGTCGGGAGGAACGTCCCTGTGTCGGGCAGGCCCACGCGGTTTCTCGAAGACTCGAAACCGCCGGTGGGCAAGCCCACCGCTATATGACATGAGTACCGTCCGACCTGTCCCCCGCTGGGTCCGCCTCGCCGGCATCGTCACGGTGCTGCTGTGCGTGCTGCTGCTCGCCCTCGGCGGGTTCGTCACCACGTTCCGCGTCGGTATGGCCGACCCGGTCTGGCCGACCGAACCCTGGTTCCTCCTCGGCCAGGACTGGCAGCAACTCGAGTTCGGGTTTCTCGTCGAGCACACGCACCGCCTCGCCGGGTGGCTCACCGGGGCGGCCGTCAGCCTGTTCGCCGTCGGCGCATGGCTCGCCGAGCCGGACCGCCGGCTCAAAATCGTCGGCCTCGTCACGCTCGTCGGCCTGCTCGCGTCCTACGGCGAGTTCCACCGCGGCATGGGCAAGGTTTGGAGCGAGGTTCAAGAGAAGGCACGGGAACAACGCCACCTCGACCCGAAGCAGTCGGACTTCGCCGACCGGCTCGTCGAGTCCGACGTGCTCAAGCAAGTGACGAAGTGGCCCGTCGGGCAGGGCCTCGGCACGGCCGCGTTCGCCGTTGCGGTGCTGTGCTTCGGCGTCGTCGCCGCGACGCGGCGGACGCCCGGCGGGTGGGTGCGGTTCGCCGCGAACCTCGGCCTCGTGTTCGTCATGGTTCAGGGCCTGCTCGGCGGGTTCCGCGTGTTCCTGAACGCGCTGGCCGGCACGAACCTCGCCGCGATCCACGGCGTCTTCGGCCAGGTCACGTTCGCCGTCCTCGTCGCCGCGATGGTGTTGTGCTCCCCGCGCCGCGAGTCGGATTCGCTCGCTGAAAACGACCGCGCCTCCCTCACGCGGCTGGCGTGGGTCACGGTCGGCGTGCTGCTCGTGCAACTGGTGTGGGCCGTGTGGGTGCGGCACTACGGGTCGTCCGTCGCCCAGCGGCTGCACATCCTCACGGCGTTCGTCGCCACCGGGTTCCTCGTCTGGCTGGCCGCGAAAATCCTGCTGAACCCGGCCGCGAAGGCCGTCTTCCGCGGCATCGCGATCCACCTGATGTTCATCCTCGGCACGCAGCTGCTGCTCGGCGTCGAGTCGTACATGGGCAAGTTCGTCGCCGCCGGGCCGCAGGCGCAGAAGCTCCCGGAGGAGCGGCAGGTGACGAAGCCGCAGGCCGTGATGCGGACGGCCCACCAGCTGATCGGCGCGGGCTTGCTCGCGGCGACGGTCGCCGCCGCCGTGCGGCTCGGCCGCCGGCCAAAGTAGTAGGCACACTCCGTGTGCCGTTTGCTGTCGGTCGCAGCGGCTCGGACGAACTCGCCGACCCGCCGAGGAGACGGCACACGGAGTGTGCCTACTACTATGGCGGCCCGCGTTCCGTAAATTACTCCTTCACCCCGAGCAGACGAACCACCATGCCCGCCACCGCCACGCTGCCGCGACCCGCGACCGCCCCGCCCGCCGAGGGCCGGGCGACCGTCGCCGATTACGTCGAGCTGACGAAGCCGAAGATCGCGACGATGGCGCTCGTCACCGTCGCCGTCGGGTACTTCCTCGGCGCGGCCCCGACGCCGGACCTCGCGGTCCTTCTGCACACGCTCATCGGGGCCGGCCTCGTCGCGGCCGGCGGCAGCGCCCTCAACCACTGGCTCGAGCGCGGCGCGGACGCGCGGATGAACCGCACGCGGAACCGGCCGATCCCCGGCGGGCGGATGAACCCGGCCGAGGTGCTGTCGTTCGGGCTGACGCTCGCCGCCGTCGGCGTGGCGTACCTGGCGGTCGCCGTGCCGCACTACCAGGCGGCCGTCGCCGCGGCCGTGACCGGGTTCCTGTACGTGGCCGTGTACACGCCGTTGAAGCAAATCACCGCCTGGAACACGGTCGTCGGCGCGGTCCCCGGCGCGCTGCCGCCGGTGATCGGGTGGTGCGCCGCCCGCGGGGCGCTGTCCGCGGACGCCGTCGCGCTGTTCGCGGTCCTATTCGTGTGGCAGTTGCCGCACTTCTACAGCATCGCGTTCCTGCACCGGCACGACTACGCCCGCGGCGGCATGAAGATGCTCCCGTGCGTCGAGCGGCCGGACGGCCTCTGGACCGGCGTGGCGACCGTCGCGACGTGCGGCCTGCTGTTGCTCGTCGGCCTGACGCCGTTCCTGTTCGGCTCGGCCCGGCTGTTGTTCCTCATCGGCTCGGCGGCCCTCGGCGTGTGGTTCCTGGCCCGGTGCGTGCGGTTCGCGGTCGTGCGGAACGAGCAGACGGCCCGGTCGGTGCTGCGGGGGTCGCTGGTTTACCTCGCCGGCGTGATGCTGCTGCTCGTCGTCGATTGGGTGCTGCCACGGTATCTCGGCTAACCGCCGCGGGCGATGCCATGCCGATTCAACTCGTCGTCTTCGACTGGGCGGGAACCCTCATCGACTTCGGCTCCCGCGCCCCCGTCCTCGCGTTCGTCGAGGCGTTCGCGAAGAAGAGAATCGCCGTCACGGAAGAACAAGCCCGCGCCCCGATGGGGCTGCACAAGAAGGACCACGTCCGCGAGATGCTCAAGGCGCTCGGCCGGCCGTGGACGGAGGCCGACGTGGTCGAGCTGTATCACGTCGTCACGCCGCTCCAACTCGAAGCGGCGAGGGCGTGCGCCACGCTCGTCCCCGAGGCGGCGGCGTGCGCCGCGTTCCTCCGCGACCGCGGCATCAAGGTCGGCACGACGACCGGCTACTTCCACGCCGCCCTGGACGTGTGCCTCGCCGCGGCGAAGGAACAAGGGTTCGTCCCGGACGCCTCGGTGTGCGCGGACGACGTGCCGCACGGCCGGCCGGCCCCGTGGATGACGTTCCGGCTGATGGAGCGGCTGAACGTCTTCCCGCCGGGCGCGGTGCTCAAGGTCGGCGACACGCGGGCGGACATGGCCGAGGGGAAGAACGCCGGGGCGTGGGCCGTCGGCGTCACGGACAGCGGCAACGAGATCGGGTTGAGCGAGGCCGCGTTCCGGGAACTGTCGGAGGCGGACCGCGAGGCCCGGCGGGAGAAGGCCCGCGACGCGCTGTTGGACGCCGGGGCGGACGCGGTGATCGACACGCTCGCGGAGCTGCCGGACGCCATCGCCGCGATCGAGGGGATGATGGGATAAGGTAGGTCGGCCGACCACCAGCCTGCCGCGGGGATGAGGTTGCTACTGCCGTGGCGAGCGTCGCGGCGTGAGCGCGACGTGCCTCGTGTCTCGCGGCGACCGGCCGCCCTCGCTTGTGGAACCCTGAGCGGAAGCGACGGGGTGAGGGACACTGACCCACACCCCGT
>NZ_JCABYM010000008.1:0-8646 GCF_059499385.1 Limnoglobus sp.
CCCCCCCCCCCCCCCCCCCCCCCCCCCCCCCCCCCCCCCCCCCCCGCCTCCCTCCTACCGGGGCGTTGCTCACCGGCCGGGGGCGCGCTCACCCCCCTCCCTAACCCTCCCCCCCAAGGGGGGAGGGAACAAGAGAAGGCCCGACACCCGTTCCTCGCCCTTTTACCGCGCGTCCGAGTTAACCCATGACCCGCCGCGCGGCGATCCTCGGGTTCGCGCTGCTCGCCGCCGTCGCGGCGCTGCCGGCCCGCGGCCAGCCGCTGCCGTCCGCACTCAGCCTCGCCGCCGGCCTCCGCACGCTCGCCGACCGCGAGCCGCAACCCTTCCCGGACCCGTTCCCCATACGCCGGGTGCTACTGCCTTCAACCGCCCGGCTGCCGGCCGCGCCGGACGGGAACCCGTTCCGAAAGATGCCGCGGGCCGAGTTCGAGAACCTCGTCCGCGCCGCCGCCCGGCCCGGCCCGCCGCCGACGCTCGTGCGGGCGACGTACCGGGCGACGTTCGCCGACGACGCGCTGGCCGGGACCGGGGAGTGGGTCGTCGCCAGTTCCGCCGACACCGCGCTATCACTCGGCTCGCCGACCGTCGCGGTCCGGGACGCGAAGTGGCCGGACGGCGGCCCGGCGCTGACGTTCGACGGCGGCACGAAGCTGTGGGCCGACCGCCGCGGCCGGACGCCGGTGGCGTTCGCGTGGTCGGCCCGTGGGGTCGAGGAGCCGGGGGCCGTGCGGTTCGACCTCGGCCTGCCGCCGGCCCCGGTCGCCGTGCTGGAACTGGACCTGCCGGCCGACCGCGTGCCGGTGGTGAAGGGGAACCAGCTCGTCACCGGCCCCGTCCCGAAGGCCGGCAACCGCGCGGCGTGGCGGGTCGCGTTCGGCGGCGACGCGCGGCTGGAGTTCACCGTCCGCCGCCCGGCCGGGGTCGGCTTGCCGCCGCCGTTCGCGACGCTCGCCCGCACTGCGAAGTTCGACCTGCAGCCCGGCCTCGCCGTCGGCACGTTCGAGTTCGAGACGGTCGCCACCCGCGGCCCGCTGTCTTCCCTCGCGTTCGACCTCGACCCGGCGCTGACGGTGACGGACGTGGCCGCGCCGAGCCTCGAAACCTGGCGGCGGGACGGGAACCGGCTGACGCTGACGTTCCGCGAACCGCTGACGGCCGGAACGATCACGATCGGGGCCGTGACGACCGTGCCGACGGCCGGCGAGCCGTGGCCGCCGCCGCTCGTCCGCCCCGTCGCGGGCGGCCTCGCGGACGACCGCATCGACGTGCGCGTCGGGGCCGACGTTCACCTCGACGGCTGGTCGCCCGGCGACTACCGGCTGCTCCGCACCACCACCACCGACCGCCAGCTCACGCTCGTGTTCCGCGGCACGCTCCCGGCCGACGCGGCCGCCCCGCGGCGGGTCCCGGCGCTCCGGGCGAAGGCGGCCGCCGCCGAGTTCGCGACGGTGGAGGCGCTCGACTGGCGGATCGACCCGCAGCGGTCGCGGCTGACGGGGACGTTCCGCGTCAGCGTCTCCCGCGGACCGCTCACCCGATTGGTGTTCAAAATTCCACAAGAGTTCGCGCCGCTGTCCGCGGTGCTGACGCCGGACGACCCGACGGCCGCGTGGTCCGCCGCCGGCCCCGGCCTGTGGGCGCTGGAGCCGACGCACCCGGTCCCGACGAACGAAACGATCGACGTGCGGGTCGAACTGCGGGGGCCGGTCCCGAAAGCGGCCGGGCGGACGGCGTGGCCGGTCCCCGTCCTTTCGCCGGTCGGCGCGGCGAAACGGGACGGCACGTTCGCCGTGCAGCTCGCCCCGCCGCTCCGCGGTTGGCTGTCGCCGGAGCGGGCCGACGCCGATGGCCTGAGTTTGAAGTACGCGCAGGACTTCGACGCGACGCTGACCGTCGCCCCGCGGCGTTCCACGTCGCCCGCCGAGGGTCCGCCGCCCGAGAAGCCGCGACCAGGCGGGGGGTGGCGGTTCGCCGACCTGACAACGCACTGTCAGTTCAACGCGGCCGGCCGGCCGCGGGCGGAACTGACGGGCCGCGTCACAACGGCGGCGGCCGGGGCGCTGCCGATCCGCCTGCCGGCCGGGGCGGTGGTCGAACTCGCGACCGCGGACGGTAAGTGGGCCGACGGCACGACAGACGGCGACACGTTCTCCTTGCCCGTGCCGACGCCGGACGCGGACGGGGTGGCGTTCGCGGTGACGTACCGGCTGCCGCCGCCGGGCGGGTGGCCGCCGCGGTTCGCCGCCGAGCCGCCGGAACTGCCGGGGTCGCCGCCGGTCCGGGTTTCTGTCGATGTCGGCCCCCGCTACCGCGCGTGGCCGACGCTTTCGGCCGCGGCCCCGCCGGACGCGCGGCTCGTCCCGGTGTGGCTGCTGTACGCCGTCGGGTTCGGGGGCGTCGCCGTCGTCGTCGGGGTGACGGTCGGCCGATTCGTTCGCGGGCACGCCGGCCGCGCGACGCGGCTGGGCTTGTTCCTCGTCGCGACCGCGCTCGGGGCCGCGGCGTGGTGGACGCCGGACGGGTGGCGGCTCGTCGTCGGGCCGCCGCTCGTGGCCGCGCTCGTCGGCGTCGTGCTGACGGCGCTGCTCGCGAACAACGGCCGCGCTGCGGCCGCGATTCTCCTGGCGGTCATTTTTCACCTTCCGTCGACGGCCCAGGCCCCGGACCCGGCGACGGTTTACTTCCTCCAGGAATCGCCGACGGACCCGAACCGGCTGACGGCGCTCGTGCCGCAGGCCGTGCTCGACCGGCTGGCCGTCCTCGCCGCGCCGCCGCTGCCGCCGGTCGTGCTGACGGCCGCCGAATATGTCGGGTCGGAATCGAACGGCACGGCCCGGTTCGACGCGGCGTGGCAGGTCCACGTCACCCGCGACGGCCAGCAACTCCTCGCGCTGCCGCTCGCCGGCGTGCGGCTGGAGGCGATGACGCTCGACGGGGCGACCGCCTACCCGGACGCGGCGCGGGCCAACCAGTATTCGGTTACCGTTTCGGGGAAGGGCCGCCACGAGCTGAAGGCGACGTTCGCCGTGCCGGTCGGCGGGGCCGGCGGCGACCGCGAGGTGCGGTTCGGCGTGCCGGACCTACTCGCGTCCCGCGCGACGTTCGCCCTCGGCGGCAACCGCGCCCCGACCGTCGCGGCCCGGCTCGGCGGGCAAACGTCCACTTTGAATAAAGACACGACGACGGTGGCCGCGGACCTCGGCCGCGGCGGGGCGGTAACCGTCCGCTGGCGGGAGGCGGCGAACGCCCCGGCCGCCCCGACGGTGCGGGAGGCGACCGTCTGGGACGTGACCGAGACGCGGGCCGCGGCGCTGGCGGCGTTCCTCTTCCAGTCGAACCGCGGGCCGCTCGCGCGGCTGACGTTCGCCATCCCGCCCGGCCTCGAACCGGGACAAGTCACCGTCCGCGGCGCGGACCCGGCCGGCGGCGCGACCGGGCTGCGGAACTGGACGCTGACCCCGGCCGCCGACGGCGCGCAGGAGTTGGCCATCGACTTGCAGAACCCGGCCGAGGGGGCGGTCGCCGTGACGTTCCGGCTCGTGCCGCGGGACAACGTGTCCGCCCGCCCGGTGCTGCGGACGCCGCGGGCGACGAACGCCGACGTGACGGCCAGCTACCTCGGCGTGCGGCTCGCGAACGTCGCCGCCGACGGCTGGCAGAACGAGAACCTGATCGACTTCCCGGCCGACACGGTCGCCCGCGACTTCGCGGCCGTGCCGGAGTTGGACTTCGACAAGTCGCTGGCCCGGTCGTTCCGCCGGGAGGGGCCGAACCCGCCGGTCGCACGGCCGGCGCTGCGGGCGACCGCGCTCCCGCCGCCGGCGAGTTACGAGTGGGTGTGGGCGCTGGGCACACACGCCGACGTGTCGGCCACGGCCCGGTGGCCGAGCGGCACGGTGTCGCCGTTCGTCGAGTGCGAGGTCCCGGCCGCGGTGGCCGTGACGGACGTGTCCGGCAACGACCTGGCCGGGTGGGAGCGGGCCGGCACGAAGCTGCGGGCGTGGTTCAAGACGGAGGTGAAGGACCCGTCGCTGCGGTGGGCCGGGCGGTGGTCGGCGTTCGCGGCGGACGCGGCGGTCGAGCTGCCTGGGGTGCCGGGGGCGACGGTCCGCGTCCGCCCGGCGGCCGACGGGGCCGTGACGGTGCAACCGGCCCGCGACGGGCAGTTGCAACCGACCCCGCGGCCGCGCGAGGCGGTCTACCTCGCGGAGGCCGGCCCGCCGCCGAAGGTCGTCGCGCATTCTTCCGGTCCGGTCGGCCTTCTCCAAAATGAAACGATCACCCGCGCCGGCCCGGTCGTGGAACAGCGGGTGACGCTGGACCTGACGCTCGCGGCGAACCGGCCGCACGGGCTGACGGTCGCCGTCGCCGGGCTGCCGGCCGGGGGCGAAACGAAGGTCGAGTGGCCGGCCGGCGCGTCGGTCGTGGACGCGGCCGCGGGGCCGGCCCGCCGGTGGCAGGCGGTGTTCGCGGCCCGGCCGGACGCGGCGGCGCGGGTGGTCGTGGTCAACCGGTTTCCGTGGAAGCCGGACGCGGCGCTGCCGGCCGTGGACGTGCTGTCCGCGGGCGTGCCGGCGATGAAGGCGGACCAGCGGCTGATGCTCGATGACGATTTGCAACCGACCGGCTCGCGGCGGATCGCGGGCGAGAATGCTTGGCAGGTCGCGACCGACGACCCGGTCCGGTTGACCGAAGCCGCGAAGCCGGTCGTGGCGGTCGCCGTCCCGGAGGCGGCGACGTTGCCGGACCCCTCGCCCGCAAGGCCGTTCGACCCGCGGCACTTGTTCGCGACCGGGTGGCTGGTCGGGATGCTGTTGCTGGCGGCGCTGGCCGCGCGGGGGTCGCCGCGGTTGCGGCCGGAGGTGCTGACGGGGTTCGGGCTGCTCGCGATGGTCGTCGGCGGCTGGGGCTTCGGGATCGTGGCGGCCGCCGGCGTGTTCCTGCGATTGCTGACGATGACCCGCGCCGTGGCCGAGCGGGTGATGCGGTGAGGTGTTCTTGTGGAACCCGGAGCGGTAGCGACGGGGTGTCGGCGAACCCAACACACCCCGTCGCTACCGCTCCGGGTTCCACATTCGGTCACTTCCCTTCCGGGACGGCCAGCTCGGCGACGACCGTGTCCACGCCGCTCGTGCCGGTCGCCAGCTCGACGGCCTTCGCCTTCTGCGCCGTCGTCTGCACGATGCCGCGGAGCCGCACCTCGCCGGCCGTCGGCGACGCGACCGTCACGTCCGCCCCGGCCATCGCCTTGTCCGTCTGAATCCGTACCCGCACCCGCTCCTCGATCGGCAGCGCGTCCCCGGCCCGGAACGCGGCGAGAGGCCCCGCGAGCTTCCGGCCCTCCGGCAGCGTGTGCGTTACCTGCTCCTTCGCCTTGCGGCCGGCCTTGAGCAAGATGTCCAGGTCGCTCGCCTTGCTCAGTGCGAGCGTGCCGCCCAACACGGCCAGGAACAGGGTGACGATCAGGAACCGCTTCATGGGGACTCGCGAGAGGGAATCGACCGGCTGAAACATGCAACGGGATGAGGGGTCGGGCAAGCGGGGACGGATGGGATTTCGCCGGGCACTTCCGCCGAGGCTGCCGGTCGGGTAGAATGCGCGGGCCTTGACTCTGGGGTGGGTGCGTCTTTGGAAGGGGGTGGACCCGTGATCCGATTGATGACCCGTGCGGCCGCGGTGGCCGTCGGGGTGTTCGCGGTCGTCGGCTCGGCGGCGGCCGTCGATCCGGCGCAGAAGCTGGGCCGGTACCGGCCGGACGACGACAAGAAGGTCGCGGCCCCGGCCCCGTCGCCGCTGGCGGACGACACCGAGCAGGTGCGGCACCGGTACGGGTGGGGCGGGTACCGGCCGTACTACGGCGGCGGATACCGGTCGTACTACGGCGGCGGGTTCTACGGCCGGCCGTCGTACTACGGCGGCTACTACGGCTACCGCCCGTCGTTCTACGGCAGCTACTACGGGTATCGGCCGTCGTTCTACGGCGGCGGGTTCTCCTACGGGTACTCGTCGTTCTACACGCCGCGGTACTATTATTCGCCGAGCTACTACTACGGCGGGTTCTGCGGCATCGGCGGCGACCTCGGCAGCCTCGTGACGCTCGGCCTGAGCCTGCGGCCGACCGTGGAGCGCGAGTTCGACGCGGCCCCGAGGGCGCTGCCGTCGCCGCTCGCGCCGGGCACGTTCCGGTACGACGGCGGGCCGAACACGGTCGTCCCGCAGCCGACGCCGGACGGCCGGCCGATGCCGAAGGCGGAGCCGGCCCCGGCGGTTCCGGACGCGGTCGAGGCGCTGAAGATTTCGGTGAAGAAGCCCGCCGCGGTGAAGCCGACGCCGCGGTACAAGGCTTACGGCGAGAAGTGATGATGCGGTTAGCGGGCGACCCGATGGGTCGCCCGCTAACCGGGTCGCTTATTTGGGGCTTGACGCCTTCCAACCCGCCTTCAACTGCGCCGCCAGTTCGCCGACCAACTTCGCGTTCTCCGGCTTCGCCGCCACGTTCACGCTCTCGTCCGCGTCGGTTTCGTGGTCGTACAGTTCCGTCGCCTTCACCGCACCGGTCTTGCGGTCCCGCCACTCGACGTACCGGTAGCGGTCCGTCTTCATCGCGTAGCCCATCAGCGGGCCGGTCTCCTTACTCCCCCGCGGGTACTGGCTGAACGCGGCCGGCTTCCACGTCCGGGCCGGGTCGTCGAGCAACTTCGCGAAGCTGTGGCCCTCCAGGTGGGCCGGCTTCGGCAGCCCACACACCTCCGCCAGCGTCGGGTAGATGTCCACGAACTCGACCAGCGCCTTCGTCGGCTTCCCGGCCGCCTTCTGGCCCGGCACGCGGGCGACGAGCGCCGCCCGCGTCGCCTTCTCGTAGTTCGTGTGCTTGCACCACATGCCGTGGTCGCCGAGGTGCCAGCCGTGGTCGCCCCACAGTACCACGGCCGTGTTCTTGTCCAGCCCGAGCGCCGCCAGTTCGTCGAGCACGCGGCCGACTTGCGCGTCCATGTAGCTGACGGCCGCGTAGTACCCGTGGACGAGCTTCTTCGCCTCCGCGTCCGGGATCGGCCCGGTCTTCGGCATGCCGATGTACGCCCGCAACTCGCCGCCGGGCGACGGGGCGAACGCCGGGGCGTCCGTCGGCCGCTCGGCCGGGCCGACGGCCGGGAGCTTCGCCACGTCCTGCATGTCCCAATACTTCTTCGGCGCGACGAACGGCAGGTGCGGCTTCGCGAACCCGACGGCCAGGAAGAACGGCCTCCCCTTGTTCTCGCGGAGCAACTCGACCGCGCGGGCCGCGGCCGCGCCGTCGTTCAGGTAGTCGTCGGCCACGTCCGGCGCTTCGTAGGGCAGGCCGCGGACCCGCGATACGTCCGCGTTGTTCTTCTTGGCCTCCTCCTTCGCGGCGGCGAGCGCCTTCTGCCCGTCCGGCCCGAACGCCCGGCCCTTCGGCCCCTCCCACGGCTCGGACCACGACGGCTTGTCGTCGTACCCGCCGTGGTAAATTTTCCCGATGCCGCGGACGTGGTAGCCGTTGTCCTTGAAGTGCTGCGGCAGCGTGACGACGTTCGGGATCGCGGTGCGGAAGTGGGTGACGAGGTCGTACACCTTCGTCGTGTCCGGCCGGCAGCCGGTGAGCAGCGACGACCGGGACGGGCTGCACACGGCCTGCTGGCAGTACGCCCGGAGGAACGCGGTGCCGGTCGCGGCCAGCTTGTCGATGTGCGGCGTCTTGGCGGCCGGGTCGCCGTGACTGCCGAGCGCCGGCCGCAGGTCGTCCACGGCGATGAACAGCACGTTCATCTTCTCCGCGGCGAGGGCGGGCGTAGCGAGGAGAACGAGCGCGAGCAGGGAGCGGAGCATGGGAGGGGGTCTCCGGAAGGGGAAGGTAGTATAGCAGCGGGCCGAGCCATGCCCCTATATTGCCAGCATCCACCCGGAGGGCTTCCCGATGGCCCGCGCTCTTTCCGACGCCCACGTTCAGCAGTACCACGCCGACGGGTACGTCCTCGCGAAGGGGCTGTTCACCCGCGACGAGATCGACGTGCTGCACCGCAGCGCCAAGGAGGACAACGACCTCGACAAGCGGTCGTTCGGCCGGGCCGACGGCGAGGGCGGGGTCGTCCGGCTGTCCCTGTGGAACCACCCCGGCGACGGCGTCTACGGCATGTTCGCCCGGTGCGAGCGGATGGTCCGCAGTTGCGAGCGGCTGCTCGGCGGCGAGGTGTACCACTACCACTCGAAGATGATCCTCAAGGACGCGAGGGTCGGCGGCGCGTGGGCGTGGCACCAGGACTACGGGTACTGGTACCAGAACGGCGTCCTGTTCCCGTGGCTGACGAGCGTGTTCATCGCCGTCGATCCGTGTACGAAGGAGAACGGCTGCCTACAGGTGCTGAGCGGGTCGCACCACGCCGGGCGGATCAACCACGTCCTGACCGGCGACCAGGCCGGGGCCGACCGCGAGCACGTCGGCGAGCTGATGAAGCGGCTGGAGCTGGTGTACGTCGAGATGCAGCCGGGGGACGCGCTGTTCTTCCACGCGAACCTGCTGCACCGCAGCGACCAGAACAAGTCGGAGAACTCGCGGTGGAGCATGATCTGCTGCTACAACGCGGCCCGCAACGACCCGTACAAGGACAGCCACCACCCGCGGTACAC
>NZ_JCABYM010000009.1:0-142539 GCF_059499385.1 Limnoglobus sp.
CGGACCCGCTGAGACACGTCGCGCTTACGCCGCGACGCTCGCCGTTGCGACGGCAACCACCTGCTGCATGGGATCGACTTCCGAAGTCGAAGCCGGACTTCGGAAGTCGGGCCGTTCGCGTGCTAAGCTCTCCGATCGCTCACTTCACACGGAACCCTCATGACCACGAACCCGCGGCCCAAGTGGCGGATCGCCGTCGTCGTCTTCGGCCTGCTCGCCGTCGGTGTCGGGGCGGTGTACGTCTTTCAAAAACGGTTCCCGCACGCCTTCGACAAAGAAGCGACGGACGCCGGGCAGGTCGAGAAGATCAAGGCCGCGAAGCTGGCCGACACCCCGGCCGGGGCCGCCGTCGGGTGGCCGCAGTGGCGGGGGCCGACCCGCGACGGCCGCGCCCCGGCGGGCGCGTTCCGCACGAACTGGGACAAGCGGTTCCCCGCGGAACTCTGGGCCGTGCCGTGCAAGGGCGGTTACGCCTCGTGCAGCGTCGTCGGCGGGAAGGTCTACACCACAGACTACGACGGCACGAGCAAGACCGAGCGGGTCATGTGCCTCGACGCGACGACCGGCAACCCGGTGTGGGAGGTCACGTCCCCGGCGGACTACACCGTCATCCGCGGCGGGTACACGGCCGGGCCGCGGGCGACGCCGACGGTCCACGACGGCCGCGTCTACGTCGTCGGCGGCACGGGCCAGTTCTTCTGCCTGGAAGCCAACCCGCCCGGGGGCCAAGCCCCGCAGGAGTTCTGGCGGCACGACCTGGTCAAGGAGTTCCGGGCGGAAGTCCCGCAGTGGGGGATCGCGTCGTCGCCGCTGATCGAGGGCGACCTCGTCGTCGTCCAGCCCGGTGGGAAGGACGGGTCGGTCGCCGCGTTCGACCGGATCAGTGGTGAGAAGAAGTGGGCGGCCGGGTCGAACCCGAACGGGTACAGTTCACCGGTCGCGGCGACGTTCGGGGGGGTGCGGACGATTCTCGCGATGACCGGCGACGCCCTGCTCGGCCTGCGTGCCGAGGACGGCAAGCAGCTCTTCAGCCACCCGTGGGCCACGCAGTTTAGTGGGAACATTGCCACGCCGGTCGTCGTCGCGGACTGGGTGTTCATCTCGTCCGGCTACGGAAAAGGGTGCGCCCTGCTGCACGTCGAGGGCGAGACGGCGAAGCCGGTCTACATGCGGCCGGGGAAGCTGATGCGGAACCACCACTCGACGTGCGTTCACAAGGACGGCCACCTGTACGGCTTCGACGACAACACGCTTCGATGCATCGACATGCGGGAGGGGACTGAGGTGTGGGACGGCCGCGGGATCAACAAGGGGACGGTGATCCTGGCGGACAAGCACCTGATCGGGCTGACGCAGGACGGGACGGTGTTCCTGGTAGAGGCGAACCCGGACTCGTTCAAGTTGATCGAGAAGAAGGAGCGGGTGTTGAAGGGGAGCGATTGCTGGGCCGCCCCGACGCTCGTGGACGGCCGGCTGTACCTGCGGGACAACACGCGGATCGTGTGCCTGGACGTGACGCCGGAATGACGGCGACGAAAGGCGAGCGGGGGGCGTAAGCCCCCTGATTCTCATGAACATCCCTCACTGAATCAGGGGGCTTACGCCCCCCGCTCGCCAAGATCAGGCCCGCACCAACCGCTCACGGCCGGTCGTGACGTTCTTCGTCGCGTTCCGCGTGTCCACGACCAGCTTCGCCGCACTCAGAATCCACGCGTAGTCGTAGGCCGTGTGGTCCGTCGCGATCACGACGCAGTCCTGCGCCGCGAGGTATTCCGCCGTCAGCTCGCGGCTCTCCATGTGCAGGTGCGGGTAGTGCCGCATCGGCGGCAACTCGGGGATGTGCGGGTCGTTGTACGTCACGACCGCGCCCTTCTTCAGCAGCAGGTCCATCAGCTCGAACCCCGGCGACTCGCGGGGGTCGTCGATGTCCTTCTTGTACGCCATCCCCAGGATCGCGACCTTGCTCCCCTTCACCGGCTTCCCGGCGTCGTTCAGTGCGTCGGCCACCTTGCCCACCACGTAGGCCGGCATCCCGGTGTTCACCTCGCCGGCCAGCTCGATGAACCGCGTGTTCATGCCGTACTGCCGGGCCACCCACGTCAGGTAGAACGGGTCGATCGGGATGCAGTGCCCGCCGAGGCCGGGGCCGGGGTAGAACGCCTGGAACCCGAACGGCTTCGTCTTCGCCGCGTCGATCACCTCCCACACGTCGATGCCCATCCGGTCGTACAGCACCTTCAGCTCGTTCACCAGCGCGATGTTGATCGCCCGGTACGTGTTCTCCAAAATCTTGCACGCCTCCGCGACCTCCGGCGTGCTGACCTGCACCACCTTCTCGACGACGTTGCCGTAGAGCAGCGCCGCCAGCCCGCTGCTGTTCGCCTCGATGCCGCCGACGACCTTCGGGATCGTGTTGACGGAGTGCGTCTGGTTGCCGGGGTCCTCCCGCTCCGGGCTGAACGCGAGGAAGAAGTCCTCGCCGACCGTCATCTCGGACCGTTCGAGGATCGGCAAAATCACGTTCCGCGTCGTCGTCGGGTAGGTGGTGCTTTCCAGCACGACGAGTTGCCCCGGCCGCAGCTGTCCGGCGACGGCGTGGGCCGAGTTTACCACGTACTGGAGGTCCGGCTCCCGCGACTCCGTCAGCGGCGTCGGCACGCAGATGATGACAACGTCCACCTCGCCCAGCTTCGTGAACTGGTCCGTTGCGGCGAACCGGCTCGCCCGCATCTCGGCGATCGTCGCGTTGGGAATCTGCTTGATGTACGAGCGGCCGGCGTTCAACTTCGCCACCTTCGTCGCGTCGATGTCGAACCCGACGACGCGATACCCGGCCCGGCAGAACGCCCGTGCGAGCGGCAGCCCGACGTACCCCAATCCAATGATGCCGACCGCGGCCGACTTGTTCTCAATCCGGGTGCGAAGCTCGATGGCTGTTCCCGACATCGCGAGTCCGTCCTTGTTCTGGGGGCGAGTCTCGGAGTCCGTCCGTAACCCCAGAGCGTTATGCCACGCGGCGATTCCGGTTGTCAACCGCGACCCGGACAACCCGCACCACCCTCACGGCTCCCCCAACTTTTCAGCCCGGACCCGATTGGCAACCGCGGCTGCGGGCGGCAGAATAGCGGTGGTACTTCCCCACGACTCAACCTGAAGTCGGTCGTCATGCCCGAACCCATCACAGGTGCCGAGTTCCTGGCGTTGGCGAAGAAGAGTAAGGTCGTCGCGGACGCCGTGATCGACCGGTACGCCGCGTCGCGGGACATGCTGCACAAGACGGCCGAGGACCTCGCCCGGCAGATGGTCGTGGACGGCCACCTCACGCTGTTCCAGGCCAACCACCTGCTGAAGGGCCGGTACAAGAACTTCTTCATCGGCAAGTACAAGGTGCTGATGCCCATCGGGGTCGGCGGCGGCAGCCAGGTGTTCCTGTGCGAGCACTCCATGATGAAGCACCGCGTCGCGGTGAAGATGCTCAAGCTGAAGGACAACACGGACAAGCTGGCCCTCAACCGGTTCATGCGGGAGGCCCGGGCCGCGGCCACGCTCAACCACCCGAACGTCGTCCGCGCCTACGACTTCGACAAGGCCGAGGGCCGGCACTACTACATCGTCCTCGACTACGTGGACGGCGTCAGCCTCGAAGAGTTGGTCAACAACGTCGGCCCGCTGCCCCCGGCCCAGGCGGTGAGCTACGTGCTTCAGGCCGCGGCCGGGATGCAGCACATCCACGACGCCGGCCTCATCCACCGGGACATCAAGCCGGGCAACCTGCTGCTCGACCGCGCCGGCGTGGTCCGCATCCTCGACCTCGGCTTGGTCCGGTTCGCCGAATCGGAAGACGACGAAATCACCAAGCTGCAAAAGGACAACGTCATCCTCGGCACGGCGGACTATCTCTCACCAGAGCAGGCGCTGCGGGCCGACGACCTCGACATCCGGTCGGACATCTACAGCCTCGGCGTGACGCTCTACTTCCTGCTCGCCGGCCACACCCCGTTCGCGAACCTGACCGTCGCGCAGAAGCTGCTGTACCACCAGTTCCAGGACCCGCCGCCGATCGACGGCGTGCCGGCCGACCTGTTCGAGGTCGTCCTCACGATGATGGCGAAGAAGCCGGAGGACCGCTACCAGACGCCGGACGAGGTGGCGGACGTGCTGAGCGGGTGGGCGGCGGTGCCGCTGCCGCCGCCGGACGAGGCGTACTTCACGCCAGCCGGCCGACCGTCGGCGACGCCGAGCAACCCGCGGAAGCCGCAGCCCGCGCCGACGTGGGTTCCGCCGCAACCGCAACCGACCCCCATCATCAACCGGCCGAAGCCCCGGGCAGCCGCCGCCCCGCCCCGCCCGGCGTGGCTCGTCCCGGCCGCCGTCGCCGCGGCCGTCGTGCTGGTGATCGTGCTAGCGGTCGTCGCCTTTCGTTGAACCTTCTGCCCCGCGCCGCGTCCAACCGGTACAATCGCTCGCACCGATTCCGCCGGAGTGTCCGACGTGACGCACCCCCTCCGCTGGCCGCTCGTTGCCGTAATAGCCCTCACGCTTCTGTCCCCCGCTCAGGCTGTTATCAAGAAGCTGACGCCGCTGAAGGACGTGATCGGCGACGCGACGATGATCGTCGCGGCCGAGGTCGAGAAGGTGGACCCGACGAAGCCCGGCGTCGTATTTAAGTTCGAGGAAAACCTGAAGGGCAAGTGCGACTTCGCGTCCTTTCCGGTGAACCTGAAGGGGGACAGCTTCGCGAAGAAGGACGACCACCCGAAGGCGATGCTCGACCGCCTCACGCCGGGTCGGAAGCTGCTGCTGTTCGTTACGAAGGTGGAGAAGACTTACGTGACGTTCGGGTTCCTCGAAGGGACGTGGTTCCAGGTCCGCGGCACGACCGGCGACGACGGGAAGGCGGTGACGTGGGCGTTCCTCCACTGCGAGCCGTACTTCCGCCGGACGTTCAAGGGTACGACGGCCGAGCTACGGGCCGTCGTCGAGAAGGCGGTGAGCGGCAAGGCGGCCCCGCCGGACGCGAACGAGAAGGAGGAACCCGGTCTCGGCCCGCTGCCGGAGAAGAAGGGGTTGGCGGTCCGATCGCCGGCGCTGTTCGCGGTGATCCCGACGACCGTGCTGGTCGCGCCGCTGGCCGTCGTCGCGGCCCTGTTCCCCGGCCTGTTCGCGCGGCTGGCCGTCGCGATGAAGCAGTGGCGTGCGTTCCTGACGGTCGCGAGCATCAACACGACGCTGGCCACGGTCTACCTCGTTGTGCGCGAATGGCTCCCGGACCGGTGGGCGTTCTCGCCGCAAGCGTTCCTGCTGTACGTGATCGGCATCACGCTCGTCGGCCTGCTCTGGTCCGGCCGCCGCTACCGGCGGTTGGCCGCGGACGACCCGGCGGTCACCGCGACGCCGTCCCAGACGACGTTGCTGGTGCTCATCGGCGTTCTCGCGGCGTTGGTACTTTTCCTCGCCATCGTCGCGATGTGGCTCGGCGACCGGGCGAAGCTGCTCGACGTGCCGTGGCGGGAGTTCTTCGCCCTGGCCGTCGGGATCGTTGCGGCCCTGGCCTACTCCCTCTACCGCATCCTGACGCGCGGAACGGACGGGCCGGACGTGAAGACGCGGCTCAGCATTTCCGGCGAGAGCTTCGCACTCTTCGGCGTCCTGGCCTTCGGCGTCGGCCTCTTCGCGAACAGCGTTCCGCGCGGGGCGGCGTGGACCGGGCCGTCGGGCGAGCAAGGCGAAGTTCCGACCGACGCGACCGGGCCGAAGCTCGTCGATGTTCGCGCGATGACATTCCCCGGCGCGAACGAGGTGATGTCCGGCGTCGTGGTCGGGCCGGACGGCCGCCTCTACTTCGGCGCGGAGAGCGCCGGCGGCACGGGAAGCGTGTGGTGCGCCGACCCGACGACGGGGCAGCCGGTCTGGAAGTTCACGAACGGCGGCGACCTGCAGCCGGTCTACTGCACGCCGACGGTCGCGGACGGCAAACTCTACGTCGGCGAGGGGCTGCACACGGACTCGGGGCGGCGAATGTTTTGCCTCGACGCCGCGACGGGACAGCCGCGGTGGAACTACGAGACCGAGAGCCACACCGAAGGCCGCGCGGCCTACACGGACAAGCGGCTCATCTTCTCCGCCGGGGACGACGGGTTGATTTGTCTCGACCCGGAGACGCGACAGAAGAAGTGGCACGTCGCGGGGCTGTCGCAGAAGTTGCACGTCGATACGCCGCCGGCGGTCCTGGGCCGGCGGGTCTTCTTCGGCAGCGGGTACAACACGCTCGCGCTGCTGTGCGCGGACGTGAACACCGGCGAGGTGCTGTGGCGAACGCCGGTCGATCTGCGGTCGTTCGGCGCGCCGTTGGGCCGGAACAAGTTCGTCTTTTACGGCCTCGGGACCGGCAACTTGCTCGACGACCTCTCGACGGAGGACGAACGCGGGGCCGTGCCTCGCGAGACGGCCGCGAAGGGGGCGGTCGTTTGCGTCTCGGCGACGACGGGCGAAATCGTGTGGCGGTACGACCTGCCGAAGTCGGTCCACACGGAGTTGGCCGCCGACCTGCGGACGGTTTACGCGGCCTGCAAGGACGGGTTCGTGTACGCCCTCGACCGCGCGACCGGCAAGCCGCGGTGGAAGCGGTCCGTCGGCCCGACGTTCGCGGCCGGACCGGTCGTCTCGACGCACGCGAACGGCGGGGCGACGCTCGCCCTGTACGCCGTGTCCATCGACGGCCGCGCGATGTGCCTGAACCCGGCGACCGGCGAGCCGTTCTGGGTCCGCGACCTGGCGGAGTACGCGAAGAAGACGCTGCAAGTGCTTTCGACGCCAGCCCTGGTTTCGACCCAGGACGGGGCGAAGCGGATACTCTACGTGGGGTGCAAGGCGGAGAACAAAAACAACGGCGAGCGCGTCGCCACGATCTTCCGCATCGAGGACGTGATCGAAGACTGAAAGCCCCGGCACGGCCGTGCCGGGGCTTTCAGCCCAATTACCATCTCAACCACAGCTTCAACAGTCGATAGATGTCTAGCCCGATGGTGAACAGCATCAAGCACAGCACCATGAATAGGCCGACGTAGGTGAGCAGGATGTGGATTCGCTCCGGCGGCGGCTTGCCGCGGAACAGTTCGTAGACCAGGAACATCATGTGCCCGCCGTCCAGGACCGGGATCGGCAGGAAGTTCACCACCGCCAGGTTGATGTTAATCAGCGCGAGCATCAGGACGAGCTTCCAGATGTCCTGCCCGGCCAGGATGTACGAGATGCGGGCGAGCGTGATCGGCCCGCTCATCGTCTGCACCGCCGACACCCGGCCGAACAGCATCGCGTACAAGTTGATGTACGTACTCTGGACCATCCGCAGCGTCCGGTACAGCCCCATCTCCAGCGCCTCGCCGACGCCGTTCGCCTTCTGGATGCGGTACTCGGGCATCAGCAAGAGGCCGCGGTCGTCGAGCGGGTAGTCGCGGTCCTCCCGCGTCGTCAGCGTCGCCTCGACCTTCTGCCCCCCGCGGTTCACCCGGACCTCGCACTCGTGCGGCGCGATCCGCTGGAGCATGTCGTCCACGAACGCCCACTGGTGCGGTTTCACGTTCTCCCACCGGCCCTGGTCGATCTCGCCGTTGTGTTCCTTCGCCTTGACCCTCACGGCCTCGATGGCGTCGCCCGGTTGAATCCCCGCCGCCGCGGCCGGCGAGTCCGGGGCGACGGCGTCCACCACCGCCTGGACGTGGTACGCCAGTCCGAGGCCGTTGACCGCGAGCGGCGTCTGCGCCTTCATGATCCCGTTCGTCTGGTCGAACCGGCCCACGGCGTCCCACGTCAGTTCTACCGTCACCCGCTTCTCCGAGTGGTCGCCCGGTTGCTCGCGGAGGACGGTCAGCTTCACCGCCTTCTCGCCCGGCGTCCGCTCCGCCCACTTGTTCAACTCGATCGGCAGCCGGACCGGGTCGAGCGGCCTTACCAGCCGCGACGCGGACGAGGCTTGCTCGGACTTCCCGCCCGCGGCCAGCACCGTCACCGTCTTGTCGGCGTTCGCGAACTCGACCTCGACGATCCGGTCGCCGGGGTTCGCGCCGTCCTTCGGCTGGACCTTCGCGATGTCCGCGGGCGACCCCGCGCGGGTGGCGACGATCGCGCCCATTCGCATCCGCAACCCGGTCTCGCGGCGGAACGCCGGGGCGACGGTAATCGGCACCACGTCGCCGTCCGGTTGCCCCTGTCGGCGGACGTGGAACGTGATCGGCTCGCCGGCCAGCCGCGCGAGCCGGCGGTAGTACACGAACACGTCCCCGACCGGGTCGTTCGGCCCGGCCTCGATTGGCGTGACGGCCTTTCCCGGCGCGTCCGGGTCGGTCATGCCGACCAGCACGTCGCCGTGGCGAAACCCGTCCGCCCCGCCGGCGGCCGCGGCCGGGCTGTCCACCCGGTACGGCGGGAACTCGACCTTCTTCCCGTGAACGAGCGTCAGCGATTCCGTCGGCGTGATGCCGAGCATCGGGAACGGCGCGCCCTCGTCCAGGATCGGCTCCGCCTTGATCTCCCGCCGCTGGCCCTTGTAGTCGAGCGTCAGGTCGATCAGGTCGCCCTTGTCCGTCCCCCACACGATCGGCCGGATGTCGTCGAACCACGGGTTCGCGCGATTACCGATCTTTTTGATCTCGGTCCCGCTGTGGATGTTCTGCCGCCACGCCGTGCCGCCGGCCTCCATCTGCGCGACGGTGGCGGGCATCTCTTCGAGGCCGTTCATGTAGACCATCACGAACAGCACGCACGCGAGCAGGATGTTCATGATGACGCCGGCGGAGATGATGAGCATCCGCTCCGGCACCGTCTGGTTCTTGAACGACCGTGGGTCGGAGTCGGCGTCCTCGTCGCTCGCGTTGTCCCCTTCCCCGAGCATCTTGACGTACCCGCCGAGCGGGATCATGCACAGCTTGTAAGTCGTCTCGCCGTACTTGTACGCGCAGAACGGGATCGGCGGGCCGAACCCGATGCTGAACGCCTCGACGCGGACGTTACACAGCTTCGCGGCCGCGAAGTGGCCGAGTTCGTGGATGAAGATGATGAACGTCAGCCCGGCCGCGGCGAGGACGACGCTCAGCGGGTCGAGGTAGCGGAGGACGACCACCAGGCAGATGAGGCCGATGACGATGTTGACGAGGTTCTCCCGCAGCCACGACGACGGCGTCGGCTCCGGCGGCTCGACCGGCGCGGCGGCGCGGTGCGGCTTGCCGTTCGCCGTCGGCGGCGGGGTCGTGTCCGGGGTGTTCACGGGGTTGTCCAACGGGCCACCTCCTGCCGCGCCCACCGGTCGGCGGTCATCAGTCCGCCGAGCGTCGGGGCCGGGTCGTAATCGTGGGAGTCGAGGACCGCCCGGCAGCACCGGGCGATGTCCAGGAAGGCAATTTCCTTGTTCAGGAACCGGGCGACGGCCGCCTCGTTCGCGCCGTTCAGCACCGCCCCGGCCGTGCCGCCCTTTGCCGCCACTTCGAAGCCGAGGTCGAGGGCGGGGAACGTCGCGCGGTCCGGCTGCTCGAACCGGAGGTCGGACAGCGTTCGCCAGTCGAGCCGCCTCGCCGGGCCGCTCACCCGGTCCGGGTGGAGCAGCGCCAACTGGATTGGCAGCCGCATGTCCGGCGGGGAGAGCTGCGCCAGCACGGAGCCGTCCACGAACTCGACGAACGAGTGAACGACGGACCGCGGGTGGATCACCACGTCGATCTGCTCGGCCCGCAGGCCGAACAGCCACCGGGCCTCGATCATCTCCAGCGCCTTGTTCATCATCGTGGCGGAATCGACCGTAATCTTCGGCCCCATCTTCCACGTCGGGTGGTCGAGGGCCTGCTCCACGGAGACGTTCGCCAGTTCGGCCGCGATCTTTCCGCGGAACGGCCCGCCGCTGGCCGTGAGGACGACCTTCGCCACGTCACGCGCGCCATGACCGGTCAGCGCCTGGAAGATCGCGGAGTGCTCGCTGTCCACGGGAAGCAGCTTCGCCCCACGGCGGGCGGCGAGGTCCATGACCAGCGGCCCGCCGACGACGAGCGTTTCCTTGTTCGCCAGCGCGACGGTCTTGCCCGTCTCCAGCGCCGCCCACGTCCCCATCAACCCGGCCGCGCCGACGATGGCGGCGACCACGATGTCGATGTCCGGGTCCGTGACGAGGGTGAGCAGGCCGTCGTTGCCGAAGAGCAGGCGGGTGTCCGCGGGGAATTGGGACCGGTCCACTCGCTTCGCCGTGTCGGGACACGTCACGACCGCGAACCGGGGCCGGAACTCGTGGCACTGCGTCGCCAGGTCGTCCCACCGGGAGTGGGCACAGAGGCCGACGATTTCGAGCCGGTCGGGCAGGTGGCGGGCCACGTCTAACGTGTTCGTGCCGATCGACCCGGTGCAGCCGAGGACCGCGACGCGCTTCCGCCCCGGCTTCGAGTTCGACGGCAAGCCCATCGCTGTCACGCGGACACCATTCCGGGGAAGAAGACTGTTCAGGGGATTGTAGGAGATGACGGGAGTTTAAGGGAAGCCGACCCTGGGACCGCGGGCGTCCCGCCCGCTCACCTTCACGACACCGGTGACCTGTCTTACGCGGCTGGGAGTGGCGGGCGGGACGCCCGTGGTCCCAGGCCGGAAAACAACAACCGCGGCGAGGATGGGGCGATATGTCACCCGTCACCCTGGCCGCGGAGCCGTTTCTACCGTTCTATGACGGGTTACTTCATCATAACAGTCGCACCGAGAAACACCAAACTGGCCAGCAGCAAGGCGGCCAGGATGAGGCCGAGCGTGCCGAACGCCCCGTTCGGCTTCGGCTCGTCGTCCGGCGGAACCCACCCGCCGGGCATGCTCTGGCGGGACGGGTCGGCGAACGGCGGCGGCTCGGATAGCACCGGCGTCAGGGGGACTTCGCCCGGATCGAAGCCGGGGAGGTTCAACGCGGCCCGGCTCGGCATCATCGGCTGGCTCGACCGCACCGGCGACGGCGCGGGCAGCGGCTTCGCCGCCCCGCCCATGCTCTGCCTCGCCGCGCCGCCCATGCTCTGTCGGGCGGCGGCATTCGACCGGCCCGGGGGGGCGGCCGGGAAGCCCATCCCGCTGCCCATAGCGCTGGCGCGGGCCGCGGCGTTGCTCTTC
This sequence comes from Limnoglobus sp., assembly GCF_059499385.1. Classification (NCBI taxonomy): domain Bacteria; kingdom Pseudomonadati; phylum Planctomycetota; class Planctomycetia; order Gemmatales; family Gemmataceae; genus Limnoglobus; species Limnoglobus sp. The sequence goes on from NZ_JCABYM010000009.1 coordinate 11,125, forward strand.
GGCGGGCCGCCCGGAGGGGCCGCCGGGAAGCCCATCCCGCTGGCGCGGGCGGCCGGGTTGGTCTTGGCCGGCCCGGCCGGCGGGAACCCCGGCGTCGGCGGGAACCCGGTGGCCGGCGGCGCGGAGAACGCGGACGGCGCGGGCGGCGGCGTCTGGGCCGGGGCCGACGCGCGGCCGTTGAAGCCGGGCTGCGGTTGCGGCGTGCCGCCGCCGAGCGAACTCAGCCGCGGGCGGGAACCGGACAGCCCGGCGCGGCCGGCGTTGCTCGGGTTCTCGGCCGCGGTCACGGCCAGGTCGCCGACGAACGGCTCCAGGGATTCGACCACTTCGTCCAGCCCGCCGTACCGGTCTTCCGGTTTCTTCGCCATGAGCCGGTGGACGACCTCGATCACCGTGTCCGGCACGTCCGGGTTGAGTTCCTTCAGCGAATCCGGTTCCTTCATCTGGTGGGCCATCATCTTCTCGACGGCGCTCCCGTCCGCGAACGGCGGCCGCCCGGCCAGGCACGTGTAAAGAACGCAGCCGAGGCTGTACTGGTCGCCCGCCGGGGTGCGGTTCGTCGGCTCCAGGATGCTTTCCGGGCTGGCACAGTCCAGGCCGCTGGTCAGCGTGTTGGCCGTGGACATCGTGTCCACGAGCGACTCGCCCTCGTTCTCGACGAGCAGCGACCCGATGCCGAAGTCGAGGATGCGGGCTTGGTTGTCCGACCCGATCATGATGTTCGACGGCTTCACGAGGCCGTGGAACAGCGTGTTCTGGTGGGCGATGGCCAACCCCTGGGCCACCTGCACGCCGATGAGCGCCGTCTGCTGGACCGACAGCTTCCCCTCCCGCTGGATCAACCCTTCGAGCGTCTCCCCTTCGGCGAGGGGCCACACGAGGTAGTGCAGCCCGCCGGCCGTGCCCACGTCCACGAACGGCAGCACGGCCGGGTGCGTGAACTGGCCGAACGACCGGACCTGCCGGCGGGCGAGCCGGACGTTCCACATGCTCCGCCGCGGCAGCACCTTGATCGCGTAAACGGTATGGTCGTTCTTGGACGCGGCCTTGTAGACCTGTCCCATGCTCCCCTGGCCGATGGCGTCCAGCAGGATGTACGGCCCGAGCACCAGCCCTTGCGTCTTGCCATTGAGAATCCGCTCGGCCTGGAACGCGCTGAGCGTCCCTTGTTCGACCATGTACTCGGCCAGGGCCGGGGCCTCGGCCCGCGGGTTCCGCTTCAGGAAGTCGCTGACGATTTGGTCGAGTTGCCCGCGGTCGATCAACCCGCTGCGCCGAAGATCCCACACGAACCATTCACACGCACCGAGATCGTTCGTCACCATGATGCCGGAATCCTAAAGGGGTGGGTCCGCGGGCGTTGGGTGTCGTGCCGCCGGGACGTAGCCGACACGCCCGGTTTGTGACCGGTCGTGGTTTTTTCGGCTCACCAAACAGTAGGTCAGCATTTCGGGGTGTCAAACTTCCCGACCGCGTTTTCCGACCGGACCGAAAGCCATATCCTGACGGGATATTTCACCCCCAGCCGGACCGCCCGCCGCCACGGCCGGGCCTCCCCCCGAGACACCGCGAATGGCTCTGAACCCCTACGACGCCTGCCCCTGCGGGAGTGGCAAGAAGTTCAAGTGGTGCTGCATCGGCTACTTCGACCAGCTCCAGCTCGCCATGCAGCAACAGCAACAGGGCCAACACGATGCGGCCCTGCGGACGATGGAAGGGCTGACGAAGTCGCACGCCCAATCGCCGCAGGTCTGGTGTCACTACGCGAACGTGCTGTTCATGGAGGGCAAGACGGAAGAGGCGGAACAGGCGGTGCAGAAGGCATTGTCGGTCCAGCCCGACTTCGCGATGGCGTATTTCACCCGCGCCATGTTCCGGCACTCGGAAGGGGAAGTCCTCGGCTCGCTGCTGTTGTTCCGCAAGGCGCTCGAAGCCTATCCGCCGGAGGCGGCCGGGCCGATCGCCGACACGTGCGAGATGATCGCGCGGATCGAGTTGCTTCTCAACCGCCCCGTGGCCTGCCGGGCGGTGTTCGAGAAGGCGGTGAACATCCAACAGGGCGACGCCGAGTTGCACGCCCAGTTCGACGCCATGTTCGGCCCCGACTCGCGGCTGCCGGAACCGGCGCGGAAGGCTTACGCCTTCCGGCCGACTACGAAGCGGCTGCCGGCCGACGTGAACGTCACGAAGTTCTCCGAGGCGAAGAAGGCTTACGAGGCGCTCGTCCAGCAGGTTCCCGACGACCCGGCCGCGTGGTTCAACCTCGGCCTCGTCCGGGCGTGGCTCGGCGAGCAACCGCAGGCCGTCGAGGCGCTCAACAAGTCGGTCGAACTCGAAGTCGATGACTTCCGGGCCGAAGAAGCGGCGGCGCTCGTCGAGGTGTTGAAGTGCGGCCAGGGGATGGAGGCGGACGCGGAGTTCGTCGAGCACCGGGCGTTCATGCAAATCCGCGACCCGGAGGCGGTGTCCGGGTTGTTGCAGGCGCTCGTCGAGAGCGGCCGGCTGATCGCGCCGCAGATGTCCGAGGACGGGTCGTACTTCAGCGCCCTCGTGGTGGAGCAGTTGCCGAGTATTCTGGAAACCGGCACGAAGCTGGCGAAGGTCGTCGCGAACATCAACATCACCGCCGGCGTCATCCGCCTCTGGTATCCCGCGGAAGAGACGTTGAAGAAGGTCGTCACCGAGTTCCGCGAACGGCTGAACCTGGCGGTCGGCGAGCCGAACTACAACATCGGCCCGATCCAGTTCGGCGACATCGCGCTCGACGCCCTCGCCTACCCGGTGCGGACGGCGGACATCAACGAGGCCGAGAAGAAGCTCGGCGACTACGCCACCAACTACTTCGAGGGCCCGTGGCTGCACAAGCCGCTCCGGTCGCTCGGCGGCGTCAGCCCGATGGACGCGGTCGGCAGCAAGCTCATGCGGAAGCGGGTCCTCGGCGTCATCAAGTTCCTGGAGGGCTGCCTGCTCGGCGCGGCCCCGCGGAAGAAGCGGGGCGAGGCGATCGAACCCATTAGCATCTACGACTTCAACCGCCTCCGGCACAAGCTCGGCATCGAGATGGTGTCCGTCGCCGCGCCGACGCCCGCCCCGGAGCCGGCCGTGGCGAAGCCGGCGAAGCGCGACTTCACGGCGATGAACGCGGCCGACCTGTCCGGGCTGGTGGCCGACGAGCTGACGGTCGGCGAACTGGAAGACGCGATGAAGGCGGCGATCAAGTTGGACGCCCGCGAGCTGGCCGTGGCATTCGCGAAGGCCGGGGCCGCGAAGCCGGCCGACGCGGCGAAGCCGGACCGCTACCCGTTCTACGCCTGCCTCATGACCGCCGCCCTCGCGTCTGGCGACACGGCGGAGGTGTTGAGAGTCGCCGACGACGGGTCGCGGTACGACGCCGCGAACAACGACGGCCGCCGGTTCAACGACTACGCCCTCCGCAAAGTTGCCGTGCTCGCGAAGAAGGGCGACTTCGACGCGGTGGAGGCCGAGTACAACGCGATCCTCGACCGCACGCCCGCCGACGGGAACATGTACGTGAAGGCGGCCGAGACGATGCTCGGCGCGAAGCAGGGCAAGCGGGCCGCGACGTTCGCCGAGCGCGGCCTCGCGAAGGGCAGGGAGCAGGGCAACCGCGACCTCCAGGCCGCGTGCAACGAGCTGCTCGACGCGGCGAAGCGGTACGCTTAGGTCGGACGTATATAGCCGCCGGCTTGCCGGCGGGCTTTTTGGAATCGCAAAACCCCGCCGGCAAGCCGGCGGCTATATATTTTGGGGCCTCATCAACTCCCACGCCCGCCGCATCTTCGACCACGCCGACCGCCAGAACGCGCGAAAGTCGTAGCCGCCGGCCTTCAGCGCCCGCCGGTGGCCGACCCAGATCAACAGCGTGATCCCCGCGAACAGGAACCGGTGCGCGAGCATCGTTGCCCACATCACCGGCCGCGACCGGCCACGGTGCAGGACGGCCAACCGCTCGCACTGGAAGCGGATGTGTGCCACCTCGTCCGCGAGAATCTGCTCGCAGATCGCCCGCAGCACCCGCGACTTCGTCGCCCGGCGGACGGCGTTGTAGAAGACGAACGCGTGCGTCTCGACCATCACCACCGGCGTCGCCCACACCTCCATCGTCGGCCACAGGTATCGCACCATTCGGAACAGCGTGTCGCCCCAGTCGGCCTTCGCCCGCTCGACGCCGGCCAGGTCGAGGAACCGGCCGAGCGCCGCGCCGTGCCGCTGCTCCTCCGCGATGAACAACCGCACCGCCGCGAGGAAGTCCGGGTCGCCGACGGCGGCCGCGTAGTTCGCCGCGGCCGCGAGCAGGTGGCGGCCGTCGGACGTTTCGCCGAGTTGCCACGCCCGCACCGAGTCGCGGACCGCGTCCAGTTCCGCCGGCGTGATGTCCGCACCGAGGTGCCACGGCACCGGCCGCACCGCGCGGGCGTTCGCCTCGAAGTACAGCACCCACTCCGCCGAGGTGTTGACGCCCACTCCCGCCGCGCATTGGTCCGTCATTCCATGTCCTCCGAACCCGTGATTAACTTTGCATTGCAAAGTTAATCACGGCGATGCCACAATTGCAAGGAAAAAGCGGGAGGGATTGACGAGAGGCTCGTGTTCGCCTAGACTAATTTAGACAGTTAGCTGAAACTATCTTCAACCAGACAGCCATGTGCCGCTTGTACTTGTGTATTCCCTTACTCGCCCTATTCCTGTGCGGATGCACTCCGCAATTGGACCCGGCCGACGGTAAACTTTCGGTCGTTTGCACGACCAGCCTCATCGCCGACGCCGTGAAGGAGGTCGGCGGCGACCGCGTTCACGTCGAGTGCCTCATGGGGCCGGGCATCGACCCGCACCGTTACACCGCGTCGCCCGGCGACATTCAGAAGCTGACGCGGGCGAAGGTCGTCTTCCACCACGGGCTGCACCTCGAAGGCAAGATGGGCGACGTGTTGGAGCAGCCGCGGGCCGGGCAGATGACGGTCGTGGTCACGGCGGCGCTCGACGAGAAGAAGCTGCGGGCCGGCGACGGCGGCGACGGGCCGCACGACCCGCACGTCTGGTTCGACCCGCGGCTGTGGGCGGACTGCCTGCCGCCGATCGCGGCCGCGCTCAAGGAGGCCGACCCGGCCCACGCCGCCGGGTACGAGAACGCCGCGGCCGACTACCGGGCCGAGATGCTGAAGGCGGACCGCGAACTCGAGGAGTTGGCGAACACGATCCCGAAGGCGGGCCGGAAGCTCGTCACGTCGCACGACGCCTTCGGCTACTTCGGCGACCGGTACGGGTTCGAGGTCCACGGGCTGCAAGGCGTCTCGACGGTCAGCGAACCGGGCACGAAAAACGTGAGCGACCTGGCGAAGTTCTTGTCCGACAACCGCATCCCGGCCGTGTTCGGTGAAACCTCCGTGCCGTCGAAGGGCTTGCAAGCCGTGATGGACGCCACGCAGCAAAAGTACGGGCACAAGGTTCAACTGATCGGCGGCGAGTCGGCGCTCTACTCCGACGCCCTCGGCGAACCCGGCACGCCCGGCGAGACGTACCTCGGCATGATTCGGCACAACATGACCGTCATCGTGCGTGCCCTGAAAGCCAGCCCATGACCGCCGCGGTCGATGTCCACGACCTCACCGTCGCGTATCGCGAGAAGCCCGCGCTCTGGGACGTGGACCTGTCCGTCCCCGGCGGCGTCCTCATGGGCATCGTCGGGCCGAACGGCGCGGGCAAGACCACCCTTCTGAAGGCCGTCCTCGGCCTCATCCCCGTCGTCTCCGGTGAGGTGCTGATCCATGGCCGACCTTATCGCGAGCAGCGCCAACGATTGGCCTACGTCCCGCAAAAAAGTTCCGTCGATTGGGACTTCCCCACGACCGTCTTCGACCTCGTGCGGATGGGAACCTACGGCCGCCTCGGATGGCTGAGGCGGCCCGGCCGTGCGGAACGCGATCGCACGGAGCGGGCGATGGCCCAGGTCGGGCTGACGGCCCTCCGCGACCGGCAGATCGGCCAACTCTCCGGCGGCCAGCAGCAGCGGGCGTTCCTGGCGCGGGCCCTGGTGCAAGACGCGGACGTGTTCGTCCTCGACGAGCCGTTCCAGGGCGTGGACGCGGTGACAGAGAAAGCCGTGATCGAAATCCTCCGCGGCCTGCGGGCCGAGGGGAAGACGATCCTCGTGGTGCATCACGACCTGAACACCGTGCCGACGTACTTCGACTCGGTGGCGCTGCTGAACGTCCGGCTGATCGCGAGCGGACCGGTCGCGGAGGTCTTCACGCCGGAGAACCTAAAGCGCGCTTATGGCGAGGCGGCACGGTAAGGCGTTCGGTCCTGGGACCGCGGGCGTCTCGCCCGCTTCTTGTAGGGTGGTGGGGGGGGGGGGGGGGGGGCCCCCCCCCCCCCCACCCCCCCCGCCGCCCCGCCCCCCCCCCGCCCCCCCCCACCAACGGGCCCCCGGGGCCCCCCCCCCGGCGGGGGGGGGGGGGGGGGCGCGGCGGCCCCCCCCCCCGCCCCCCCCCCCCCCCCCGGGGGGCCCCCCCCCCCCCCCCCACCACCCTACAACTCGCCCGCCCGACGCACCGCGCGTGAAGGCGGATGCCGTCGCCACTTCCCCTGTCCGCCGGCGCTCATTTCTGTTTCAATGCCCCTCACTCTCCGGCTCCCAGGGACGTGAAGATGGACGTACTCATCTCGGCCGACCGCATCCGCGAGCGCGTGGACGAACTCGGCGCGGAAATCGCCACCGACTTCGGCGACCGCCCCATCACCGTCGTCGGCGTCCTCACCGGCTGCCTCGTCTTCCTCGCGGACCTCATCCGCCGGCTGAACCACCCGACCCACATCGCCCTCATGCAGGCGTCCAGCTACCGCGGCACGGCCACGTCGCCCGGCCAGCTCGAAGTCCGCGACGAACTCCTCCCGCCGCTCGCCGGACGGCACATCCTCCTCCTCGACGACATCCTCGACACCGGCAACACGATCAGCCGCGTCGTGGACTACTTGAGGTCGAAGGGCGCGGCCTCCGTGCGGACGTGCGTGCTGCTGCGGAAGGTCGGCCGCCAGTCCGTCGCGTTCGAGCCGGACTACGTCGGGTTCAGCATCCCGGACAAGTTCGTCGTCGGGTACGGCCTGGACTTCAACGACCTGTACCGCCACCTGCCGTTCATCGCCGTGCTGCCGGAGTCGGCGGCGGCCGGGAGCTGACCGCGTGCGCCTCCTCCACCTCGCGTCCACCCTCGGCCCGACGGGGTCGGCGAAGCACCTCGCGCTCGTCGCCCCGGACCTCGCCCGCGACGGGTTCGAGCAACTCGTCGTGAACTTCGGCGACGCGAAGCCGTTCGGCGACCGGCTGTCGGCCGATGGCGTTCGCGTCGAGTCGGTGAAGTTCCGCGGCCTGTTCGACGTGTCGTCCGCGGTCAAGCTCCGCCGCCTCGCGCGAGCCTTCGTGCCGGACGTGCTGCACGTCTGGGGGAACCGTGCCGCGGCCCTCGCGAACTTGCTCCGCGCTCATTTCGGGAAGACGCACCCGATCCACGTCGCGAGCGACCTGCGGCCCGTGCACGGGCACGCCGTCGAGCGAACGCGGACCGCGGCGAAGGTCGTCCGCGATTCCGCCCCGCTGCTCGACCCGACTCCTTCCCCTGCCCTGCCGCTGACCGCCCTCGGCCTGCCCGCGTCGGCGCGAATGATCGTGAACGGCGGCGGCTTCGACACGACCTCCGACCAGCGGATGGCCGTGTCCGCGTTCGACATCATCAAGTACACGATCCCGGACATTCACCTCGCCGTCGTCGGCGACGGGCCGGACTTCGCGAAGGTCCACGACCTCGCCCACGCCATCGGGTACGAAGACTTCCGCACCCACTTCCTCGGCGTGCGGGCCGACGTTCCCGCGATCCTCGCGACCGCAGCGGTTGTCGTGATAACGCACCGGCAAGGCGGGAAGACGACGGCCCTAGAGACCGTGACCGCGGGCGTGCCGGTCGTGGCATGGAACACGCCGGACCTGGCCGCCTTGATCGTTGACGGCGAGACCGGGCTGCTCGTCCCGCCCGGCGACCGCGCCGCCCTCGCGAGTGCGATGTACCGCGTCCTCACGACGCCGGAACTGGCGGCGAAGCTGGGCCAGGGAACGGCCAAACCACGCGAGCAACCGGCCCCGGCTTCGGCCGCCGCGGCGTGGGCGAAGATTTACCGGTCGTTCAAAACTTGAACCCTGTTTTCTCCGGGCGCTTCTGGCACAATGACGGGGCCAATCCCCTCCATGTCGGAACCCGCGTGATGCTCCGAGATATTTCGACCGTCATCCTCGCCGGCGGGAAAGGCACGCGCCTCGAACCCCTGACCCGCGACCGGGCGAAGCCGGCCGTTCCCATCGGCGGCATGTACCGGATCATCGACTTCACGCTCTCGAACTGCCTGAACAGCGGCCTCCGCCGCATCCGCGTGCTGACCCAGTTCAAGTCGCACAGCCTCAACCGGCACATCCGCAAGGGGTGGAACTTCCTGCCCGGCGAACTCGGCGAGTCCATAGAGGTGTTGCCGCCGCAGCAGCGGATCGACGAGCACTGGTACCGGGGCACGGCCGACGCGATCTACCAGAACATCTACAGCCTCGAGCGCGACCGCTCGGACGAGACACTGATCCTGGCCGGCGACCACATTTACAAAATGGACTACGGCCACATGGTCCGGTTCCACCGCGAGCGCGGGGCCGACCTGACGGTCGGGTGCATCCCGGTCCCGCTGGCGGACGTGCGGCACTTCGGCGTCGTCCAGACCGGGCCGGAGGAGCGGGTCGAGCGGTTCATCGAGAAGCCGCCGACCACGACTCCGATGCCGGACGACCACCGGCACGCGCTCGGGTCGATGGGGATTTACGTGTTCAACACCCGCCTGTTGTTCGAGCGGCTCTGCGCCGACGCGGCCCGCAAGGAGAGCGGCCACGACTTCGGCAAGGACATCATCCCGGACATGATCCAGGAGGGCTTCGGCGTGTACGCCTACCGGTTCCGGGACGAGAACCGCAAGGCCATCCCGTACTGGCGGGACGTGGGCACGCTCGACGCCTACTACCAGGCGAACATGGACCTGGTGGCCGTCGATCCGGTGCTGAACCTGTACGACGCGGCGTGGCCGATCCGGACGCTGCCGCCTCAGTTGCCGCCGCCGAAGTTCGTGTTCGGCGAGCCGGGGTCGATCGGCCACGCCCGCCGCGGCGAAGCGATCGACAGCATGATCTGCGCCGGCTGCATCCTGTCCGGCGGCCACGTCCGCCGGAGCATCCTGTCGCCGGGCGTGCGGGTGAACAGCTACGCGACGGTCGAGGAGTCGATCTGCTTCGAAGGCGTGGAGATCGGCCGGTACTGCCGCGTCCGCCGGGCGATCATCGACAAGGACGTGAAGCTGCCGCCGTACACGGTGCTGGGGTACGACACGGAGTTCGACCGGGCGCGGGGGTTCACGATCAGTGACGCAGGCGTGGTGATCGTCGCGAAGGACGAGCCGCCGGAGGCGTTCCAGGCACCGAACACGCTGCCGTTCTAGTGGGGTGTGTCGAGGCTTTGCGAGGCCCACCGGTGTGACATTCGCGCTCGCGGTGGGCCTCGAAGACTCGACCCACCCTACAAAACCACGTCCCGCAGCTTCTCCCACAGCAGGATCGACGTGATCGTCTTCGCGTCCTTGATCTCGCCGCTCAGGCACATCTTCACCGCGTCCTCGAACTTCACCGTCACCGGTTCGAGTTGCTCGTCCGCCTCCGGCCGGGCGGTCCCCGCCGTTAGGCCCTCCGCGATGAACAGGTGTAGTTTCTCGTCCATCACCCCCGGCGAGGCGTAGAGGTAGCCGCGGTACGTCCACCTCGCCGCCGTGTACCCTGTTTCCTCCAGCAACTCCCGCCGCGCGCACGCCTCCAACGGCTCGTTCGGCTCGACCGTGCCGGCCGGGACTTCCCACAGCGTCTCGTTCATCACGAACCGGTGGTTGCGGAGGAGGCAAATCTCGTCCCGGCTCAGCACCGGCAGGATTACGACCGCCCCCGGATGTAGAATCACGTCGCGGCGGATCGGCCGCCCGTCCGGGCCGACGGACGTGTCCACGGCCACGCGGATGCGGCGGCCGGTGTGAACGAATTCGCGGGGCATCGGTCGGCTCGCTTCGTTGCTGGGGGGTAACGCCGATGATAAGATGCCGGGGGAAGGCCGACAATCGGTCGCGGGTTCCGAGTAAGGTGGCACGATGCACGATCCGATGAAGTGGGCGTTGCCACTCTACCGCGCGTTCGGCATACAAGTCCGCGTCCACATCCTGTTCCTCGTCACCATCGCCCTCTGCTTCCGCCAGATTTCGGAGTTGAAGGGGACGATCTGGTGGTTCGACGTGTTCATGATTACCACCGGGCTGGTGTTCCTGTCCGTGCTCCTGCACGAGTACGGCCACAGCTTCTCCGCCCGCTGGGTCGGCGGCGACTCGAACGAAATCCTCCTCTGGCCGCTCGGCGGGCTGGCCTACGTCGAGGTCCCGCACACGCCCCGGCACAACGCGATCGTGACGATCTGCGGGCCGCTAGTGAACGTCGCGATCGTCGGCGTTTGTTCCCTCGCCCTGTTGGCCGGCGGGTTCTCGCCGGCGAAGGCCCTCAACCCGTTCAAGACGCCGTACACGGCCGACACGTACAACCTGAACGACGGCCGAACCTACTCGACCGGCTACCGTCACTTCCTGTACAAGCCGGGCACGGCCGAGCAGGTCGGGATCGGCATCCAACTGGACGAGCAGAAGTTCGACCTCGTCGCCGGCGGGCCGACCGAGCAGGCGGAACGGGCCTTGCTCCCGGCGTGGTCCGTCTGGGCGTGGCGGCTGTGCTGGATCAACTGGTGGCTGTTCCTGTTCAACATGCTCATCCCGGCCTACCCGATGGACTGCGGCCGGCTTCTGCACGCCTACCTCTGGTCGCGGACCGACTACCGGCAGGCGACGATCACCTGCTGCTACGTCGGGTACGGGGTCGCGGTCATCCTGCTGATCGTCACGATCGTCACGAACGAGTTCATCCTCGGCGGGCTGGCGCTGTTCATCGGCATGACGTGCTACATGACGCTCCGCACGGAGATGGAGACGGAGCGCGGGGCGTTCGGGTACGACTTCTCGCAGGGCTACACGAGCCTCGAACGCGACGACCCGCCCCCGCCCCGGCCGCGGCGGAAGAACTTCGTCCGCCGGTGGCTCGACGCCCGCAAGGCGAAGAAGATGCACCGCGAGCAGGAGCAGAAGTTGCAGGACGACCAGCGGATGGACCAGTTGCTCGAAAAAATCGCCCGCGCCGGTAAGAACTCCCTGACCGACGAGGAGCGGCGGTTCATGGAGCGCGTGAGCGCCCGCTACCGAAACAAGTGAGAGTACCGTGTCGAAGCTGATCGAACCGCGGACGCTGAGCGGCTTCCGCGACTACGCCCCGAGCGCGATGATCCCCCGCGAGCGGGTGCTGCAAACGGCCCGCGACGTGTACCGGTCGTTCGGGTTCACGCCGATCGACACGCCGGCGTGCGAGTCGCTGGACGTGTTGCTCGGCAAGGGCGGCGACGAGTCGGACAAGCTCGTCTACCGCGTCCGCGGGGCGAAGCAAGAGAAGGAGGAGATGGGCCTGCGGTTCGACCTGACGGTCCCGTTCGCCCGCTTCGCGGCGAAGAACATCAACGACCTCGGCACGCCGTTCAAGCGGTACGCGCTCGGCCCGGTGTGGCGGGGCGAGCGGCCCGGCCAGGGCCGCTACCGCGAGTTCTGGCAGTGCGACTTCGACACCATCGGCACGACCTCGAGCGCCAGCGACATCGAGACCATCCTTGTCGTCAGCGAACTGTTCGCGGCGCTCGACCTGCCACGGGTCGAGATTCGCGTGAACAGCCGTCTCATCCTCAACGGCCTGCTCGAAACGCTGAACCTGTCCGACAAGACGGCCGCCCTGCTCCGCTCACTCGATAAGCTGGCGAAGGTCGGGTGCGAGAAGGTGATTGAAGAAATGGTCAAGGAGGCCGGGGTCACCCAATCCCAGGCATCTCAAGTCCTTACCCTTGCGACCACGGAAGGGACTAACGAGCAGGTACTCGCGCAGCTCGACGAGTTGTTCTCTGGAGTCGAGAACAAGAACGCCACCGAGGGCATCCGCCGGCTGCGGGAGTTGCTGGTCATCGCGAAAGCGGTCGGCGTGCCATACGGCCGCATCAAAATCGACCTGAGCATCGCCCGCGGCCTCGACTACTACACCGGCGTCATCTTCGAGACGTTCCTGCTCGACCTGCCGGCCATCGGGTCCGTCTGCTCTGGCGGGCGGTACGACAACCTCGCGAGCCTGTACACGAAGCAGGTGCTGCCCGGCGTCGGCGGCTCCCTCGGCGTGGACCGGCTCCTTGCCGCGATGGAGGAACTTAAGCACCCGTGGATGACGGGCAACAGTTCGCCGGCGCAGGTTTTGATTCTCCAGTTCGACGCGGGCTTGCTCGACGTATACCAGAAATTGGCGCGAGAACTACGGGCCGCCGGCATCGCGACGGAAGTGTACCCGGACGCGAAGAAGCTCGGCCAGCAGTTCCAGTACGCCGAGAAGCGCGGGTACAAGGTCGCCGTCATCGCAGGTGGGAATGAAGTTGCGGCCGGCACGGTGAACGTCAAGAATCTGGCGAACGCCGAACAGGTGACGATCCCGATGGCCGAACTCGTTCCGACCGTCCGGCGGTTGCTCCAGGGCTGACGCATGAAGCGCGACAACCACTACGAGGCGGCGTTCGAGGCGTTCCTCCGCTCCCGCGGCGTCGGGTTCATTGCCGTGGACGAGGCGAAGCGGACGCTGCTCGGCGACGCGGACGTGAAGTCGCTCGACTTCATCATCGTCGGCCCGCACGACGCGAAGTTAGTCGTGGACGTGAAGGGCCGCAAGTTCCCCGGCGGGTCCGCCGAGAAGCCGGTCATGACGTGGCAGAACTGGTCCACGCTCGAAGACATCGACGGCCTCGAACGGTGGGCGACGGTGTTGGGGTCGGACTACCGCGGCGTGCTGGCGTTCGCCTACGAGATTCGTCCGCCGTTCCAACTTCCGACGGACACCCGCGACCTGTTCGTCTTCCGCGACACGACGTACCTGATGCGGGCCGTCGAAGTCTCGACTTACCGCGAACTGATGCGCCGCCGCAGCCCGAAGTGGGGCACGGTCGGGTTGCCGGTCGCGGCGTTCCGCAAGGTCGTCCGGCCGTTCACCTCGTTCCTGTTCCCCGCCCCGGTGCTCGCGCCATGACGCGGTTCAATCTGGGCGTCGTTGTCGAATCGACCGGCCTGCCGCTCCGCTCGGCCGTCGAACAGGCCGCGAAGTGGGGCGTCGAGGGCGTGCAGGCCGATGGCGTCGGCCCGCTGTCCGCGCACAACTTGAGCGACACCGGCCGCCGCGAGTTCCGCAACCTGCTGAAGTCGTTCAACCTCGAACTCAGCGCGATCGGCTGCCCGATCCGCCGCGGCCTGGACGTGGCCGACGAGTTGGACCGCCGCATCGACACGCTTCAAAAGACGATGCAACTCGCCTACGACCTCGGGGCGAAGAAGATCGTCGTGCCCTGCCCCAAGCTGCCGACTGACCCGCTCTCACCGGCGGCCCTCACGCTCCGCGAATCGCTGACGGCGCTCACCCGTTTCGGCGACCGCGTTGGCTGCCTGGTCTGCCTCGAAGCCGGGCTGGATGACGGGCCGAAGTTGCGGGAGTACCTGAAGACGTTCGACACCGGCAGCTTGGCCGTGAACTTCGACCCGGCGAACTTCCTGGTGAACGGCCACGACCCGCTCGCGTCCGCCGTGGCGCTCGCCGGGGTCATCGCCCACACCCACGCCCGCGACGCCCGGCGGTCGTCCGTCGGCAGCGGGCCGGAAGAGGTCGCGGTCGGGGCCGGTGACATCGAGTGGATGGCCTACGTGGCGACGCTGGAGTCGATCGACTACCGCGGGTACTTGACCGTCGAGCGGACGGTCGGCGACAATCGACTGAACGACGTGGCCGCGTCCGTCCGGTTTCTCCGCCGGTTCGCGCCGCGGGACGAAAAGTAGAAAATCGTCCGTCCGCGCTCAAATCCGCCCGTCCGTCAAACGAAGAGTCCGAGAAGCCCTCCCTGTCGATGGGGTCAGATCATGAATACCGGCGACCTGTTCATCATCATCGTGTTCGGCGGCGGCATCCTGTGCGCCATCGTTCACGTCGTCATGGACAACTGGCGGAAGGCCCGCGCCGCGGAGCAGAACGCCGTCCTCAAGAAGGACATGATCGAGCGGGGCTTTTCACCGGACGAGATCGTCCGCGTCATCGAGTCCGGCGGCACGCCGGAAGAGGCCGACGCCCGCGACGTGGGGACGGCCCTCGTCGATCAGGGGTACTCGTCGGACGACATCGCGGCCGTCACCGCGTCCTACGACCGGTGCCCGCCGCCGTTGAAGACGGCCATCCGGGCGTCGGTCGTAAAAATGATCCAGAACGGATACAAAGGACGGAAGATCGCGGCCTACATCGATTCCCGGTACGCGGCATCGGGCGAGAGGCGCGAGCCTCAACCCGTCAACGCGCGATGACCAACCCGTACCAGGGTCTGCCCTCCATCTCGAAACTCCTCGAACGGCCGGAAGCGGAATCGCTTCGCGGCCGTTTCCCACACGACGCCGTCGCCGACGCCCTGCGGGCGGAACTCGATTCGCTCCGTTCTCGCATCGGGGCCGGGGAGCAGCCCGACGGCGACGCCGACGCCACCGCCATTCTGAACCGCGCCTCGACCCGACTCGCCGCCGACTTTCAGCCTAAGCTCCGACCCGTCATCAACGCGACCGGGATCGTGCTGCACACGAACCTCGGCCGCTCGCCGATGCACGAATCCGCGGCCACGGCGGCATACGAGGCGGCCCGCGGCTATCTGAATCTGGAACTCGACCTCGGCACGGGGAAGCGGTCATCCCGGCAGAACCCGGTACGCGACGGCATCCGCCGCATCACCGGGGCGGAGGCGGCGACGGTCGTGAACAACTGCGCCGCCGCGACGGTCATCGTCCTGCGAACGCTCGCGGCCGGGAAGGAAGTGATCGTCTCGCGAGGCCAACTGATCGAGATCGGCGGTAGCTTCCGCATCCCGGACATCATGGCCGTCAGCGGCGCGACGCTCCGCGAGGTCGGCACGACGAACATCACCCGCGCCGCCGACTACGAGAAGGCCGTCGGCCCGAACACCGGCGCGATCATGCGGGTCCACACGAGCAACTACCGCGTCCGCGGGTTCACGAAGGCGGCGACGATCGAGGAACTCGTCGCGATCGGCCGGAAGCACAACCTGCCGGTGATCGACGACGCCGGCAGTGGCGCGGTTCTCGACCTTGAGGGCGAGCCGAAGGTGAGCGAGGGCATCCGGGCCGGCGCGGACCTCGTGCTGTTCAGCGGCGATAAGCTGCTCGGCGGGCCGCAGGCTGGGATCATAGCCGGGAAGAAGACGTGGATCGAGCGGATCGAGAAAGACCCGCTGATGCGGGCGTTCCGGCTCGACAAGATGACGCTCGCGGCGCTGGAGGCGACGTTCCGGTTGTACCGCGATCCGGCAAAGGCGAAGCAGGAAGTGCCAACGCTGCGGATGCTGTCCACGCCCGTCGCGGACCTGCGAACACGAGCCGAGCAGTTCGCAGACCGATTGCGGGCCATCCCGGAATACAAGGTCGAAGTGCTGGACGACGTGGCGTACGTCGGCGGCGGCTCGCTGCCGGATCAGGCGTTGCCAACGGTGGTGATCGCGCTCTCGACGACGGCCGCGAGCGACGCCGAACTCGCCCGCCGGCTCCGCGCCGGCACCCCGGCCGTGATGGGCCGCGTGCAGGACGGGAAGCTCTTGCTCGACCTGCGGTGCGTATTCGAGCGGCAGGAACATGACTTGTTCAACGCCCTGCTCACGGCCGTCCGATGATTCGCTCGCGAATCGCGTTCACGTTCTTTTGATGCTCCGCGTCGCTCAACACCGCTTCCCCAACTTCGGTCAGTGTGCGGTCGAGTTCCACCCACGTCTTGCACCCCGCGTAGGCGGGATGTTCGGGAACCTCGATCCGCGGCGTCCTCCACGCGCGAACCGGCAACACGTACAGCCCCGGCGTGCGGTAGTGGAACCGCTGTGCGATCGTCTCCGGCGACCAGACGTGCAGGTCGTCGAGCGACAGCGCGACATCGAGCTTGTCCACGAAGAAGACCTCTGTGATCTCGACGAACGCCGTGAAGTGCAGCGTCCCGGCCGGGGCCTTCTCGCGCTCGGCTTCGTCCAGAAGCTGCATGGCCGACGGCTTCACGCCCTTCTGTTGCTGCTCGTGGAAGTGCGTCGGGTAGAGCCAAAACCGCGAGTGTTCCGGCGCGAACACACCGCCCGCCTCGGAGATGCCGCCCTTACGGACGATGAGCGACTGCCGCCCGGTCGCGAGCGCCCGGCAGATCACCGCCCACTCCTTGAATGCCGTCGCGAGCATCAGCCTTCCTCCCGCATCTGCCGGGTCATTAGTTCTTCGACTGCCACGAGCGGCGGCTTGTCTTCGTACAGCACGGCGTACACGGCCGACATGATCGGCGTGTCGAGGTCCATCGCGAGCCGCCGCTCGTTCACGCTCCGGGCCGTGTAGACGCCCTCCGCGACCTGCGGCCCGGCGAGGATGTCGGCGAGTTTCTCGCCGCGGCCGAGCCGCTCCCCGACCCGCCGGTTGCGGCCGTGCTTGCTGAAGCAGGTCGTGATGAGGTCGCCGACGCCGGCGAGGCCGGCGAACGTCGCCGCGTCCGCGCCGTGGGCCACGCCGAACCGCGTCATCTCGACGATGCTACGGGTCAAGAGCGCCGCCTTCGCGTTGTCGCCGAACTGCAACCCGTCGCAAATGCCGGCCGCGATGCCGAGGACGTTCTTGAGCGCGCCGCCGAGTTCCACGCCGACGAGGTCGCGGTTCGTGTACACCCGGAACCGCGGCGTGCCGAACGCGGACTGAACCTCCGTCGCGAAATCGAGGTCGGAACTGGCGACGACGACGGACGTGGGTAGGCCGAGAGCCATCTCCTCCGCGTGACTCGGCCCACTCAACGCGGCGACCGTCCGCGGGCCGAGAATCTCGGCGACGATCTCCGTCGGCCGGAGGAAGGAGCCGTTCTCGATCCCCTTCGTTAGACTCACGCACCGCACGGCTGGTGTCACGAAGGACACGAATCGGCCGACGTTCACGCGGAGGAACGCCGTCGGCACGGCGACGATCCACGTGTCTGACCCCTCGGCCGCCGCCCGTGGGTCGGCAGTGATTCGCACTTCATCGGGGATTCGCACGCCTGGGAGCAGCCGCGTGTTCTCGCGCGTCTCGACCAGCCGCGCCGCCGATTCCGCGCGGGCGGCCCACAGGCGGACGGCGTTGCCCAGCTTCGCCAGATGCACGGCCACGGCCGTGCCCCACGCCCCGGCCCCGAGTACCGCGAACGCCCCGGCCATGGTCGGCTTCCCCGTCGGATCGGTTCCCCACGCGGAACATTTTACCTAGCTTCCGCCGACCCGCCCGGCATGATGGAAAAACTACTGAAGGCCGGGAATCGGCGAAGTCGATGCCGTAAAGGTGGCAAACTCGATGGGGGTCGGGGTTGCCGCAACGGGGGAGAGCTGCCCGCTCTCGCAAGGGGCCGGTTCGCGAGAACAAGCCCGTCTGCACAGGAGGGTCAAACATGGCGGCACAATTGCGCGTGTATCCGGGGCCGGACGACTTGCTCGACGAGGAAATGGAACTGCCGGAGCCGAACGTCCGGGTGCGGCTCGGCGATTTGTTACCGCTCGTGGCGCTGGCCCAGCGGATGAACTTTACCTGGGTGAAGGACTTCCTCGACGACGAGGTGAGCATCACCGAGGACCTGCACGACGTGCTCCAGAGCTTCCGCGGCTGCCGGCCGCGGCCGACGGCCGGGTAGGGTGGGCATCGCCCACCGATGCCGGCGACCGTCTCCGCGGACGGTGGGCGATGCCCACCCTACTTTTTCGGCTCGTCGTCGTCCTTGATGTCGCGGAACATGTCCGGCTTGCCGAACTGCGTGGGGTCGAACGTCCCCCGCTGTTCGGCTTCCAGTATCCGCAGCCGGGCTTCCATCTCCCGCACCTTCGCCTGCAACTTCACGACTTCCGATTCCAGGTCGTCCCGCTTCTTCGGCTTCGGTACGTCCGGATAATCGAGCTGCCGCTGAAGCGCGGCGAACAGGAACAGCGGGTCGCGGCCGCGGCTGGCCTTCGCGATCTTCCCTTCCTTCTCGCCGAAGATGGGTTGCACCGGCGGCTCGTAATCCGGCTTCGCCCGCCGCTGGTCGCTCACGTACAACTCGGACCGCACGTACACCAGGTCGCTGAGGTCGATCGCCCCCGCGCTGCGCCGGACGAGGCCGATGTAATCACTCCAGTTCTGGTCGAAGTACGGGTCGGCCGACGACGCCTTCAGGCCCTCGTCGTACCCCAGCTTGTTCCGGGCGATCGTCTCGAACTGGAAGACGAAAAGGCCCTGCGGCGTCAGGTGCTTCGCCTTGTAGTTCGCCTCCCGTTCGAGCACGAGGAGCGCCGTCACCATCGGGAACTTTCTCTTCTCGTCCTCGGCCATGCGAACGAGGAACGCCTGGAACGGGGTGAAGTAGTGGCCCAGCCGCACGAAGCCGGGACCGAGGACGCCGGCGTGCCGAATCTCGGCCGCGAGGAACTGCACGGCCATCGGCAGCTTCGTCGTCGTCAGCAGCTCCTCGTGCGCCCGCGCCAGGATGTCCTGCGCCGCCACGCCCTCGATCAGCCGGTCGCGGAACAGCCGGAAGAAGTACGCCTGCTCGATGCATTCGTCACGGTCGGGCGGGGTGCTCATGCCGTCATCGTACCGAAGCCGCGGCGGATGCGAAGATGGAGCGGTTGCGCCGGCGGTAGCGTTGCGGCCCGACGTGCGTGGTTCGTCGGTGGTGTCAGTTTCGCGGTCGGGGGAGGTGGGGAATCGGCGGGGAAGGAACCGCCCGCCGTTGGTGTTCCGCCCGGCGGAGGGCAGACTGTTAATGAGTTGGAAACCGCCTCGTCGGCCACTTTCTCCACGACGGACACCGGGGTGAGGAATGAAGAGATTCGCGATCCTAGGATTTTTCGCGGCCGTCTCGTTGCTCGGCAGCTTCGGGACGGCGACGGCCGCCCACTGCGGCCTCTGCCGGTACCCCCGGCCGTGCGTGACGGCCGCCCAGTGCGCGCCGGTCATCACGTCGCAGGTGCATTACCAGCCGGTCGTCGAGCAGCAAACCGAGGTCCGCTACCGGGCCGTGTCCCGGACGGTCATGAAGCCGGAGACGTACACCGTCAGCCGGCCGGTCTACGAGACGCACACGGAATGCGTCCCGTACACGGTGAACCGCACGGTGGTCGAGCCGGTCGATCGCGTCGAGTGCTACACGGTCAACCGCCCGATCTACGAGAACCACGTCCAGGAGCAGCGGTACACCGTCAACAAGATGGTCCCGCGGTACTATCAGGTGTCGATCCCGTACTGCACGTACAAGACCGTCCACGAGCAGTACACGAAACAGGTTCCTTACGTCGTGAACCGCCCCGTCGTGCAGGAGTACCAGGTTCAAATTCCGTACTGCACGTACCACCCGGTCTACGAGCAGCACGTCCGCACCCACACGTACACGGTGAACCGCCCGGTCGTGGAGTGCTACCAGGTTCCGGAGTGCTACACGACGTACCGGAAGGTCCACGAGACGCACTACCGCGAACACCGGTACACGACGTACCAAACGCATGTGGAAGCGTATCAGGTCCCCGTCACCTATTGCACGCAGCACCCGGTTTACGAGACGCACTACCGCGAGCACCGGTACACCACGTACCGCACGGAGGTGCAGAACTACCAGGTCCCCGTCACGTATTGCGTCATGAAGCCGGTGTACGAGCAGCACACGAGCTACCACCCGGTGACGATGTGCCGCGAGGAGTGCGACTACGTCACGCAGACGCACACCAGCTACGTCTGCGAGCCGGTCACTACAGAGCGGGTCGTCACGGTCCACGGCACGCGGAAAGAAACGGTCCAGGAGTTCATCCCCGGCCCGGTCGTGACGAAGTGCGTCCGCCTGCCGGGGACGTGTGTGTTCGACCCCTGCACCTGCACGAGCAAGTACTGCCCCGGACCGGTCGTCCAGCAGCAGGTCCAGTGCCCCGGCCGCACCGTCTGCCGGACGGTCTGCGTGCCGACGACGGAGTGCAAGACGATCAAAGAGACGCACTACGTCCGCAAGCCGGTCTGCACGACGGTCCAGGTTCCGGTGAAGAAGCTGGTCCACTACACGGTCATGCAGCCGCGGTGCTACACGACCTGCAAAATGGTCCCGGAACAGCACACGCGGATGGTCACGAAGCAGCACTGCTACCGGGTTCCGCAGGAGCACGTCTGCCAGGTCCCGTACCGGACGTGCCGGATGGTGACGCAGCAGCACACGAGCTACGTCACGAAGCACCGCTGCTACCGCATCCCCCAGGAACACGTCTGCCAGGTCCCGTACACGACCTGCCGGACGATCCCGGAGACGCATACCCGGATGGTCACCCGCCGCCGGTGCTACACCGTGCCGGAAACGAAGTGCGTGGAAATCCCGTACACGACCTGCCGGATGGTTCGCCAGGACCACGTCCGGTGCGAAACCCGCCGCCGGTGCTACACCGTGCCGGAGACGTGCTACCGGACGGTGTGCTACACCGTGCCGCGGCAGATCCGCGAGGACCACGTCCGGTGCGAAACCCGGTGCAAGATGGAGTGCGTGCCGGAGGAGAAGGTGAGGTACATCCCGTACACCACCTGCCGCATGGTCCCGGAGACGCACCAGAAGGTCGTCCGCTGCTATGTGACGAAGTGCGTGCCGGAGACGAGGGTGAAGCAGGTGTGCCGCACGACCTGCCGGATGGAGTGCGTACAGATGTGCCGGATGGTCCCGGTGACGACGTGCGAGATGGAGCCGTACACGATCACGAAGTGCGTCAAGCGGTACGTCCCGGTGTGCATACCGGGTTGCCCGTAATTGCGGCGTCGATCGGAGAAAGCCCGGCCGAACGGCCGGGCTTTTTTTCGCCCGCCCTCGGAGTTGGGCTTTCGGGCCGGGGGGTCTTCTCAGCCGGGATAGCGGACGAGGGCCTCTTCGAGCGCCTTCTGAATGTCCTCGGGCGTCGCCTTGCCCTTGACCAGAACCGTATTCACCTTCAACGCCCTGGCCCGGTCGATCATCGGACTGTCGGCAAGGGCCGTGAGGACGACGACCGGCAGGGACTGAATGCGGAGGTAAGAACGAATCACTTCCAGAAACGACGGGCCGTCCATTTCGGGCATGAGAAGGTCCAGCAAAATCACGTCCGGCATATCGGCCAACACGGCGGCGAGTGCCTCCCGACCGTTCGGCACGCAGCTCGCCGTGTGACCCGCCGTCCGGAGTAGGATCGCGAGGGTTTCCGCCGCGTCAAGGTTGTCGTCCACGAGCAGCATCTTTGCCATATTCAACATGATATCAAGCACAGGCAGAGCTTCCCACCCGATCGTCACCTTGCCCGGCGGCGGTGACTCCCACCGCGAATTGCACGATTCGCGGCCGGCCGGCAATCGGGGGTGGCCCCCCCTTCGTTGTTACCTCCGACAAGCTCCTGCGGTTCTTCAGTCGGGCGAAGTTGTATACTTGCTCCGATCTATCCAGCCGTCCCGAGGGCCATATGCGACCGATCCGCGTGGGGGCCGTGAACTACCTGAACTCGAAGCCGCTCGTCGAAGGGCTGACCGAGTTCTCGGCCGACCTCACGCTCTCGCTCGACTTGCCGAGCCGCCTCGCGGACCAGATTGCCGCCGGGACGCTGGATGTCGGCCTCATCCCCGTCGTCGAATACTTCCGGGCCGAGAACTACTCGTTCGTCCCGAACATCGGCATCGCGTCGCACGGGCCGGTCCTCAGCGTGACGCTGTTCAGCCGCGTGCCGTGGGCCGCGATCCGCTCCGTGTCGCTGGACGAGGGCAGCCGGACGAGTGCGACGCTCACGCGCATCCTGCTCGAACGCCAACACGGGCTGAAGCCGAGCTACCGCCAGCTGAAGATCGACGAGCCGGCCGACGCCGTGCCGACGGACGCGGTCTTGCTCATCGGCGACCGGGCGATGAAGGCGTGCCTGCCGGGGTTCGAGTTCGCCCACGACCTCGGCCAGGAGTGGCACGACTGGACCGGACTCCCGATGGTCTACGCGGTATGGGCGGTCCGCGAGGGAGTCCGCCTCGGCGACGCGGAACGGGCGTTTCATAAGGCGAAGCAGCTGGGCCAGAAGCGGGCCGGGGAAATCGCCGCCCGCGAAGCGCCGGCCCTCGGCCTCGACGCCGGGTTCTGCCGCCGCTACCTGACGAACATCATCCGGTACGACCTCGGCCCGCGGGAGCTGGCCGGGATGACCCGCTACCACGACCTCGCCGCCGACCTCGGGGCGGCCCCACGGGGGAAGGACCGTGTCCACGACCATCGACGCGATCTTGTCGAAAGCCGCTGACGGCCGCCGCATCTCGTTCGACGAGGGCGTCACGCTCATGCGGGACTGCCGCGACCTGGCGAAGCTCGGCCGGGCCGCGCACGCCGTCACGACGCGGCTACACCCGGAGCCGTACCGCACGTTCAACATCGACCGGAACATCAACTACACGAACGTCTGCGCCGCCGTGTGCGACTTCTGCGCGTTCTACCGGAAGTCACACGACGCCGACGCCTACGTCATGCCCCGCGAGGAGCTGCACGCGAAGGTCCGCGAGACGGTCGCCCTCGGCGGCGATCAGATTTTACTTCAAGGCGGGATGCACCCGTCGCTGAAGCTCGAGTGGTACGAGGAAATGCTCCGCGACCTGCGGGCGAACTTCCCGACGGTGAACCTGCACGCGTTCAGCCCGCCGGAAATCTGGCACTTCCACAAGATCAACAAGCTCCCGCTCCGCACCGTGCTCGAACGGCTGAAGGCCGCCGGCCTCGGCAGCATCCCCGGCGGCGGCGGCGAAATCCTCGTGGACCGCGTGCGGAAGGAACTGACGAAGGGGAAGGCCCTCGCCGACGAGTGGCTCGCGGTCAACGCCGAGTGGCACAAACTCGGCGGGAAATCGACCTGTACCATGATGTTCGGCCACATCGAGACGATGGAAGAACGGGTCGAACACCTGGACCGCCTCCGCCGGCAGCAGGACGAGACCGGCGGGTTCACCGCGTTCATCTGCTGGACGATGCAGCCCGGCCACAAGATGGCCGACTTCCCGCCGGTCGGGTCGTTCGAGTACCTTCGCGTGCAGGCGATCAGCCGGCTCTACCTCGACAACATCCCGAACATCCAGTCGTCGTGGGTGACGCAGGGCGGCAAGATCGGCCAGGTCGCGCTCTTCTACGGGGCGAACGACATGGGGTCGCTGATGATCGAGGAGAACGTCGTCGCGAGCGCCGGGACGGTCCACTACCTGACGCTGGAGGAGATCAAGCGGTCGATCCGCGAGGCCGGGTGGGAGCCGCGGCAGCGGAACGTCTTCTACCAACTGATCGAGCCGAAAACCGAACCGCCGAAGGCCGAGCCGCCCTCGCGGTCATTGCCGATCGTGGCCTGACCCGGAGAATGACCGCAATCGTTCTCCGGGGGCAGACATGGCCGAGCCGCTCGACATCGACGAGATGCGCCGCACGCTGGCGCGGGTTTCCATCTACCGCCGGGTGTGCGACCAGGTCCGGGCCAGCGCCGGGCACACCCTTTTCAACGGCGTCTTCTTCCTCGGCATCGCGTACCTGAACTACAACTTGATCGGTAAGTTCCACCCGATGCTCCTCGGCCCGATCCTCATCGGGACGGGGGAAATCCTCGTCGGGCTATGGAAGCGGGTCCGGCCGTCGCCGGAGTGCGTGCTGCTGGACGCGCTCCTGCAAACCGCGTTCGTGTTGTCCATCGTGATCCGCGAGTACCTCTTCATCCAGCAAGGGTTCAAGCGGCAACCGAGTACGCTCTCAGTCGTCATCGGCCTGTGGGTCGCTTACGACGCCTACAACACGTTCCAGTATTACTTCCAACTCCGCCGGCTGTTCGTCGAGCGGCCGACGGGGGACCACATCGCCTACGTGGACGACCTACGGGCGGACGTGGCCGAGGGCGTCCCTGAGAGCGACCCGTCGGCTGTGGACCTGCCGACGAAACCGCGGCTGAAGGGGAAGCTGCTCGGCGACGTGGCGTTCTTCCTTGACCTGGAGTCCGGCGAGTTGTTCCTCTGCGCCCGTGACGAGATGGAGATCGCCCGCGAGGTCCGCGGCGGCGGCGACCCGAATGGCGTGCTGACAATCCTCCGCGAGGAGTACCCCCCCTTCCCGCTCGACCCGGCGACGTGGGCCAACTACGCGAAGTGGAAGACCGCCGGCGGCGACCCGCCGCCGCCCGTCACCGTCCTCCCCGGCCGCTAACCGGAACGTCACTTCATGATCGAAGTCGAAGGGCTGACGAAGCAGTTCCCCGGCCGCGGCGGCGCGACCGTCGCCGTGGACGACCTGTGGTTCAAGGTCCAACCCGGCGAGGTGTTCGGCCTGCTCGGCCCGAACGGGGCCGGCAAGACGACCACGCTGCGGATGCTCTGCACCGTCCTCAAGCCGACGGCCGGGTTCGCGACCGTCGCCGGGTTCGACGTGGAGCGGGAGGGCCACCGCGTCCGCGAGCACGTGGGGTTCCTGTCCGCGAACACCGGCGTGTACGACCGGATGACCGCCCGCGAGATGGTCGAGTACTACGGCCGCCTCTACGGCCTCGCCGGGGAAAAATTGGCCTCCCGATTGGATTTCGTCTTCTCCACCCTCCAGATGCACGACTTCGCGAACGTCCTCGGCGGCAAGATGAGCACGGGGATGAAGCAGAAGGTGTCGATCGCGCGGGCGCTGATCCACGACCCGCCGGTGCTGATCTTCGACGAGCCGACGAACGGCCTGGACGTGCTGGTGCAGCGGAACGTGATCCAGAGCATCGCCGCCCTCCGCGGGCAGGGGAAGACGATCCTGTTCTCGACGCACATCATGACCGAGGTGACGAAGCTGTGCGACCGCGTCGCGATCATGGCGAAGGGGAAGATCGCCGCCTGCGGCACGCTCGACGAGCTGCGGGCAAAGTACGGACAGGACGACCTGGAAGAAATCTTCTTCAGCCTCGTGACCGAGTGAGTTACTTCCTCTCGAAGACTTGCCCCTCGAATTGAAATGCGTCCGGGCCGGCCTTCCCGACGCGGAACGGGAGCAACCGGTCTTCGAGCAGCCCGCTCGTGAATCGGAACGTGTCCGCCTCCCAGTGGTCGAGTTGCACCGCGAACGAACTCCACCGCCAGACGAGTTTGCCGTCCTCCAACCTCACCTCGGCCTCGCCGTAAGCCGGCTCGGCGTAGTTGCCGGCGAACTCCTTCAGCGGCACGGACGGCGGCACGTTCGCCCGCCGGGCCGCGCGGACCGCGGCGGCTTGCGCCGCCTTCTCGTCCGAATCCTTCCTAACGGCGTCCAACAGGATCGCGTTCCAGTCCTTACGCGGCAGGTCGAGGGCGATGTCCGCGAGGTCGTTCGTCACGGCCTGGTTCATCTTCGTGTCGTGAAGGTTGTTCACGATCGCGACGCCGAGCTTCGCCGTCGGGACGAGCGCCACCTGCACGCGGAACCCGTCGATCATCCCGCCGTGCGCGACGACGAGCTGCCCGCGGTAGTCGTACACGACCCACCCCATCGCGTAGCTCATTTGCACCGTGTCCGGGTTCAGCCGCCGGAGGTTCGCGTCCATCGGCAACGGGTTCAGCGGCCGCCTCGTCTCCGCGAGGGCCTCGGCGGATACGAGCCGCTTCCCGGAGTGGACGCCGTGCGCCAGGTGGAACCGCAGCCACGGGATCAAGTCGCGGGCCGTGAGGTGAATCGACCCGGCCGGGTTCGGTTCCCTCGTCTCGTACACCGGCATCGCGATCAACTTCCCCCCCTTGCCCGGCCGGTAGCCGGTCATCTTGTCCGCGCCCGCAAACGCCGGGTCGGCCGTCGTGAACAGCACGCCCTTCATCCCGAGCGGGCCGGTGATCCGATCCCGCACCTGCTCGGCCCACGGCCTCCCCCCGCGGACCTCGGCGGCCCGGCCGGCGGCCATGAACATGAGGGTCGAGTATTCGTAGCTACCGCGGAACGGCCGGTCCACCGGCAGCTTGTCGATGCGCCCGAGGATTTCCTTCTGATCCCACGTGGCGTGATACCAGATGAGGTCGTGCCCACGGACGCCGGACCGGTGCGAGAGCAGGTCGCGGAGCGAGATCAGCGCATCGACCCGCGGGTCCGCGACGTGGAACGTCGGCAGGTGCTTGCGGACCGGGTCGTCCCAGGCCAGCTTCGCCTCGTCGGCCAGCATCGCCAACAGCGTGGTAGTGACGGCTTTCGTGCAGGACGCCAGCGGGACGAGCGTGTCGGCGGTCGGCGGCCCCGGCGAGCCGACCTTCTTCACCCCGTACCCGCCGCAGAACGCGCGATCGCCGTGGACGACGGCGACCACCGCCCCAGGCACGTTCCACTTGGCGAGGGCGGACGTGACCGTCGCGTCGAGCGTTCGTTGGTCCAACTCCGCGGCCCGAAGCTGTCCCACGAACGCAAGCCCGAGGCAGAGGCCGAGTAGCCGCATCGAGAGGGTTCCAGAAAAGAAACAGCCCGTACCACTCGGTACGGGCTGGAATGGATCGTTGTCCAGGCTCGATTAGAGGCCGTTCGTCGCGCCGAAACCGATCTTCCCGCCGCCGAACCCGCCGCCGAATTGACCGCCGAACTGACCGCCGCCGAAGCCACCGCCACCGAACCCGCCGCCGAACCCGCCCTGGCCGCCGAACCCGCCGCCGCCGAACCCGCCCTGGCCGCCGAACCCGCCGCCGCCGAACCCGCCTTGGCCGCCGAACCCGCCGCCGCCGAACCCGCCCTGGCCGCCGAACCCGCCGCCGCCGAAGCCCTGGAAGCCGCCGCCGCCGCCGCCGCCGAACCCACCGCCGCTGAACACCGACGGGCCGGTCGTGAAGGTTTGTTGTTGGTACACGCCGAGGCCGCCGAAGCTGAACCGCTGGCCCTGTTGCAACGTCGCCCCGCCGCCGGAGAAGCTTTGGGTGCCGATGCCGCCACCGCCGCCGAACCCGCCGCCGCCTTGGAACCCACCGCCGCCCAGCCCGCCACCGCCCAGGCCTCCGCCACCCAACCCGCCGCCGCCGAGGCCGCCGCCACCCAGCCCGCCGCCGCCGAGGCCCTGCTGCCCGCCGCCCTGGTTGCCTTGGTTCTGTTGCCCCGTCCCGGAGAACGGTACGTTTTGGTTGCCGTTCGGCCGGAGCGGCGGCCGGACCAAGGAGCGGAACCCCGGCGGGGTGTTCGGGTCCAGTTGCCCGCGCGGGAACACTGGCCGGAAGATGTCCGTCCGGTTGCGGAGCTGGCCGGGGAACTGGCTGCTGTTCGGCACCTGGGCCGACAGCCCGCCGGTGAAGACCGGCAACACGGCCGAGGTCACGACCATCAGGCCCGTCGTCACGAAGAGGCCGCGAATCGCGAGTCGAAACATGGGTAACCTCAGTTACGCGTGGTGGTCCCGTTGAACGTGGCTGGCGAGCGCGATCCCTGCTCTGACACAGTGTCTATGTTCCCGCCTAGCCGGAGTTCGGTCAATCCAAATTCCGATTCGGATCGCCCGCCCGCCGGCCCGCCCCCGCACGGCGTGGCAAGACCGGCATAACCCAACTCCCCTTTTCTACCTAACGCCGCACCGCGTCGGCCGTGAGCGACAATATTCTCGGAAAAATTCCCGCCCGGCCCCGGTTCCCGCCCGGTTCTGCTCTTGACCGAGCCTTTCGACCCGTTATTGTCCGCCCGACCTGCGACTGGCTACACACTGAACGCCGTTGGGGAACGGCATCCGCGCCCGGTTCGGGACGGTTTGAGGGGCAGGGTTGGGGAGCCTTGCCTCGGACAGGTCGCCGACGGGTCGATAGGGGGATGGGTCATATGCGCCACAGCTTGCGTGGGGGTCTCTTGGTGGCGGCCGCTCTGCTCGCCGCACCGAAAGTATCGCAGGCCCAGTACGCCGAGTCGTACTCGATTCCGGGTCGGCCCGAAGTCATCGCGCCGATCCCGACGGGGAAGCCGGACGAGAACGGGTTCTTCGGGGCGTTACAGTTCCTGGTCGGCACGACCTCGATGGGCATCGGCGACCAGACCGTGGCCGTCCGCGGCCTGATCGACTCCAGCGGCCTGCTGACCGGCGTGCCCGGCACGCTGATCGGCAGCGGCACGCCGGCCCTGACGACCGACCAGTTCGGCCGCCGGAGCTGGATGCCGGGCTACCAGTTCAGCCTCGGGTACAAGTTCGACACCGGCCTGTCCGTGTACGGGCGGTTCGGCCAACTGGCCCGGCACAAGTACTCGGCCGGCGCGTCCGGCCCGGCCACCCCGTTCTTCCAGAACCGGGCCGACCTGGCCGACTCGTTCCTGACGGCCCCGGTGTTCAACTTCTCGCCGGACTTCGCCGGGCCGGACATCAAGACGCCGTTCGACCTCGACCTGAACAACCCGACCGGCAACTTCTTCGGCATCTGGAACGCCGCCGCCGTCATGGACATCCAGTTCGAGCAGCAGTTCACGTACGGCGACCTCGCCGCCCGCGTCCCGCTGTTCGAGACCGAGTACAGCCGCGTGTACGGGTTCGGCGGGCTACGGTACGCCTGGTTCTTCGAGCGGTTCTACTGGCGGACCGTGTCGGCCGACATCGACGGCAACTCGTTCCCGACGGACGTGGCCATCTACACGAACACGCTGTCGCAGCGGATGTACGGCCCGGCCCTCGGGTGCGGGCACGAGGTGTACATCGGCAAGCGGTTCGCCGTCGGCCTCGACGTGTCCGCCGCCGGCCTCATGAACCTCGCCAAAGAGCGGGTGAAGTACAAGCTCGGCGACGAGAGCACGCAGGCGAAGCGGAAGCGGGTCGAGTACGAACTCGTCCCGAACGTGAACGCCGACCTCAACCTCATGTGGTACCCGATCGAGGGCGTCCAGCTCCAGGCCGGGTGGTCGTACCAGTCGTACTTCGGCACCCGGTACATGAAGGAGCCGATCGCGTTCAACGTCGGGGCGCTCGACCCGGCGTACAACATCAAGGCGTACCGGTTCGTGTCCGTGTTCAACTTCGGCGTCGGGTTCTTCTTCTAACCGACGAAGGACGGACGCAAGCGTTCCCCACGGATCGACCTCGCTGGAGGGCCACCCGGCCGCCGGCGGGGCGATCCGGTTCCGGTTGTGGCGGAACGTGATTGCCGCGTCCCAAGCTCTGACTACGATACCACCCACAGGGTTACGGCAGCCGCGGGCGGCCGGGTATCGTCTCATCAGACGCGAGGGGAGCGAGCATGGCCGACGGGCGCGACGAGTCCACATCGCCAACGACACGTCACCGGTACCAGTGGACGGAAATCTTCCGCTGCTTCCAGGTCGCACTCGACCCCCGCAAACTGCTCGTGGCCGCCGCCGGCATCCTCGCGGTGTCCCTCGGGTGGTACGTCCTGTCGCTGGCGTTCAACCGCAACGCCCCGGACCCGAACGCCGCCGAGTACACCAGCCAGGACTACCTCCAGAAGGAGTTCAAGGGGTACAAGGTCGGCGACAAGGAGTACGGGCCGGACGACTTCAAGCGGGAAGGCGAGAAGAAGTTCGCCCGCGACCTGGCCCAGTGGGAGCAACTGAACGCCCTCGCCGGCGAGGGCGGCCGCCTCCGCACCATGCCGTGGTACGAGTACCGCGGCCCGAACCCGTTCACCCTCGTGTCCACCCTCACCGGCGGCACGGCCGTCGAGCGGCAGGACGTGCTCTCGCAATTCGTCTCGTCGTCCGTCCCGACGCTGTTCGAACCGCTCATCAAGCTGCTCATCCCGATCGTGAAGGTGTTCGACGCGAACGTCAGCCCGCTCACCCGAATCTACCTGCTCCTGTGCATCCTCTGGAGCCTGCTCTGCTGGGCGTTCTTTGCCGGCGTCATCACCCGCATCGCGGCCGTGCAACTGAGCGGGAAGGACCGCATCAGCCTCGGCCAGGCCGTGCAGTTCGTCTCGACCCGCTACCTGTCCTACCTGCTCTCCCCGGTCGTCCCGCTCGGGCTGATCGCGTTCGCCGTGATCGTGCTGGCGCTGCTCGGGTTGCCGACGCTGCTGCCGTTCGTGGGCGACGTGTTGTACGTCATCCTGATCCCGCTCGGCCTGCTCGGCGGGTTCGTCATGGCCGTGCTGCTCGTCGGGCTGATCGGCTATCCGCTCATGTACACGACGCTCAGCGTGGAAGGCAGCGACACGTTCGACGCCCTGAGCCGGGCGTACAACTACGTCATGCAGGCCCCGTGGCAGTACCTCTGGTACTGCCTGGTGGCCATCACCTACGGGGCGGCCGTCACCCTCGTCGTGTTGTTCATCGGCTCCCTGAGCGTGTACCTCGGCAAGTGGTCGCTCTCGCAGACGCCGTTCAACGAGTACGCCAACCAGCGGCCGGAATACCTGTTCACCTACGCCCCGGAATCGTTCCAGTGGAAGGAGCTGCTCCTCCGCGGCAGCCCGATCGAGAAGGAACAGCGGGAGGCCGCGCTGCCCGGCAACCGGAAGGGGTACGTCCTCGTCAACAAGTACCCGGCCGAGGCCGACCGGTACATGAGTTCCTACGCGTGGTACAACTACGCCGCGGCCGGGGTGACGACGTTCTGGCTCATCCTGCTCTTCATGCTGATGCTCGGGTTCAGCTACAGCTTCTTCTGGTGCGCGATGACGATGATCTACCTGCTGATGCGCCGCCACGTCGATGAGGTGGAACTGGACGAGGTCTACTTGGAAGACGAAGAGTCGGACGCGCCGCTCGGCCCGCCGGTCACGGTCCCGCCGCCGGCGGCCGCCCCGGCGAACGGCGCGACCTCGTTGCCGATGGTCCCGCCGCCGCCCCCGGCGACGGTCGCGTTCACCCCGCCGGGGACGGTCCCCGACCCGAAGCCGCCGACCGAGGAAAGCAAGTAACTTGTCCCCCGACGCCGAAAGCCCACGGACGGTTGCCGTCCGTGGGCTTTTTTCTGTCATGCCCACCCGACCCGCGCGGCTGGTGCTGCTCGCCGCCGTCGTCGCGGTCGCGGCCATCGCGTCGGTCGCCGTCGGGGCCGTCCGCATTCCACTCGGCGACGTGTGGCGAAGCCTCGTGTCGCCCGGCGAGGTCGATCCGACGACCGCGCTCATCGTCCGCGACCTGCGGCTGCCGCGGGCCGTGCTCGCGGTCGTCGTGGGGGCCGGGCTGGCGGCCAGCGGCGCGGCATACCAGGGGCTTTTCCGCAACCCGCTAGCCGACCCGTTCGTCATCGGGTCCGCGTCCGGCGCGGCCGTCGGGGCCACGGTCGTCATCATCTTCAGCCCGGCGCAGACGTTCCTCGGCCAGTCCGGCGTGCCGGCCGGGGCGTTCGTCGGCGCGCTGCTGGCGACCGGATGCGTCTACCTGTTCGCGACGGTCGGCGGCCGCGGGTCGGTCGTGCAGTTGCTGCTCGCCGGGGCGGCGGTGAGCAGCTTCCTGTCCGCCGTCGTGTGGATGCTGCTCTCGTTCAACGACCAGAGCACGATGCAGGTGCTGGCGTGGCTGATGGGCAGCATCGCCGGCCGGGGCTGGGGCGGGGTGACGAGCGCCCTGCCGTACTGCGCCCTCGGCGTCGCGTTGTTGGTCGTGCTGTCGCGGCCGCTTGACGCCCTGACGCTCGGGGAAGAAACCGCCCGCGGCCTCGGCCTGCCGGTCCGGACGGCGACCGGCGCGGTCGTGGCGGCCGCGAGCCTGGCGACGGCCGGGGCGGTCGCGGCGGGCGGGATCATCGGGTTCGTCGGGCTGATCGCCCCGCACGTCGCCCGCCGGCTCGTCGGCCCGCGGCACGCCGCCCTCGTCCCGGCGTCCGCCCTGGTCGGCGGTCTGCTGCTGCTAACCGCGGACGTGGCCGCCCGCACCCTCCGCGCCCCGACCGAGATGCCGGTCGGCATCCTGACGGCCCTCGTCGGCGGGCCGTTCTTCCTCCTCATCATGGTGAAGACCCCGAAGCCGTGACGCCGCTGCTGACCGCCGAGGCCGTCTCGGCCGGGTTCCCCGGCCGGCCGGTGCTGCACGACATCACGCTCGCCGTCCGACCGGGCGAGGCGTGTGCCGTCGTCGGCCCAAATGGGTCCGGGAAGAGTACGCTCTTGAAGGTTCTCGCCGGGCAACTCCCGCCGTCGGCGGGCCGCGTCCGGTTCGAGGGGGCGGACCTCGCGACCCGCTCCGCCGGCTGGGTCGCGGCCCGGATCGCTCGGTCGCCGCAGGTCGAAGTGTCGGCGTGGCCGGCGACGGTGGAAGAGGCCGTCACCCTCGGCCGGGCCGCGCGGCGGGGCTGGCTGCGGCCGTACACGGCAGAAGACCGCGAAGTCGTCGCCCGGTGTCTGGCGGACGCCGACCTGACGGCCCTCGCCGCGCGGGTGGTGACGGAGCTGTCGGCCGGCGAGTCGCAGCGGGTGCTGATCGCGCGGGCGCTGGCCCAGGAGCCGAAGGTACTCCTCCTCGACGAGCCGACCTCGCACCTGGACCTGAAGCACCAGGTCGCGACGCTGGACCTCTGCCGGCGGCTCGCCCGCGAGTTGGGGTTGGCCGTCGGGGTCGTGCTGCACGACCTCGGCCAGGCGGCGAACTGGTGCGACCGTGCGGTCGTACTGTCTAGCGGTCGGGTCGTCGGGGACGGCCGGCCGCGGGACGTGTTCACGCCGGACCTGTTGTCGCGGGTGTACGATTTCCCGGTGCGGGTCGTCCCGGACGGGGACCAGTTACTGATCGTTCCAGCGAAGGGGGCCGTGTGAGAACCGGTATCTGTCTCACATTTCTGTTGTCCCTGCCTGGGTGCGGGGGGTGCGGCGGCGGGCCGGCCCCCGTGTCGGGCAAGGCCGTCGAGTTCACGGACTTCCTGGGACGGACCGTCTCGCTCCCGCGGCCGCCGGAGCGGATCGTGTCCCTCAGCCCGGAGCGGACGGAAATCCTCTACGACCTCCGCGTCGGGGACAACGTCGTCGGGGTGACGGAGTTCTGCACCCACCCGCCGGAGGCCGCGACGAAAACGAAGGTCGGGCAGTACACCGCCGACTCGTTCAGCCTGGAAACCATCGCGTCGTTGAAGCCGGACCTCGTCGTCACGTCCGGCCCCGTCCACCGGCCGGTCATCGAGGGGCTGGAGCAACTCGGCATCAAGACGGCCGCGTTCGACGCCGAGAAGTTGGAGGACATCTACAAGCACATCGAACAGCTCGGCGAGATCACGGACCGCCGGCCGCGGGCGCGGCAGGTCACGGACACGATGAAGCAACGGCTGGCGCGGGTCGCGGACCGGTTCCGGACCCGCGGCCGGCCGACGGTCTTCTACATCGTCTCGGACAGCCCGCTCATCACGGTCGGGTCGAAGTCGTTCATCTCCGGGGCGATCGAGGCCGCGGGCGGGAAGAACGTGTTCGCGGACCTGGACGCGCACTACCCGCAGGTCAGCATCGAGGAACTGCTGAAGCGGAACCCGGACGTGGTCTTCTACCCGAGCCTCGGGCACGACGGGAAGACGACGCCACCGGCGCTCCCGCCGGGCCTGGAGGCGGTGAAGGCGAAGCGGGTCCACGGCGTGAACGCGGACAAGATTTCCCGCGCCGGCCCGCGGATCGTCGAGGCCGTCGAGGAGATGGCGAACGTCCTCCACCCGTTCCAGCGGCGGTAGCCGTATAACGACCCCACCCCCGCGAGACCCGTTCGACCCATGATCCTGCTCATCGACAACTACGACTCGTTCACGTACAACCTCGTCCAGCGGTTCGGGGAAATCGACCCAACGCTGCCGATGACGGTCGTCCGCAACGACCGGATCACGCTCGCCGAGGCGGAGGCGCTGGCCCCCACGCACGTCATCATCTCCCCCGGCCCGTGTACGCCTAAGGAGGCGGGCGTGTCGAACGCGATCATGACGGCGTTCGCCCCCCGCGTGCCGCTGCTCGGCGTCTGCCTCGGCCACCAGTGCATCGGCCACAACTTCGGGGGCGAGGTGATCCGCAACAGCCGGATCATGCACGGCAAGGTGTCCCCGATCCACCACGACGGCCGCGGCGTGTTCGCCGGGCTGTCAAACCCGTTCGACGCGACCCGGTATCACTCGCTGGTCATCAGGCGGGAGACGTGGACGAACCCGGACTTCGAGGTGTCCGCGTGGACGGCCGAAGGGGAGATCATGGGCGTCCGGCACAAGCACTGGCCGCTGCACGGCGTCCAGTTCCACCCGGAGAGTTTCCTCACGGTGGAGGGGCCGAAGCTGCTGAAGAACTTCCTGGACTTGGCGGCGGTCCGGAAGTGATTTGTAGTACGGAAGTGATTTGTAGGGTGGGTCGAGTCTTCGAGGCCCACCGGTTTTGTCCCCTTTCCCGGCTCTGCGGGAGCAAGGGAGGCGAACGGCACGGCGTCAGCGTGCCGGTGGGAGCCGCGGCGAGCTACACCGGCACGCTGACGCCGTGCCGTTCGCCAAACCATGACCCACCCTACGCGGCCTTTAACAGTTTCTCGAAGATGACGAGGTTCCCACTCCGGTCCGCGTCCCACCGGATGCCGACGATGTCGTACCCCAGCTCGATGGCGAGGTGCAGCATCGGCCGCTGCTGGTTGTAACACTCCAGCCGGATCGACTCGTACCCCTTCTCGGCCGCGTACCTCTGGGCCGCTTCGATCAACTGCGCCCCGACACCCATCCGCCGCACGCTCGGCAGCACGCCGTAGAACCAGGCGAAGTACGTGTCCGGCTTCAATTCGTAGCCGAGGAAGAAACCGACCAACTCGTCGCCCTGCCGGGCGATCAGTTGCAGCACGTTCTGGCGGCCGAGGAACCGCCGCTCGAAGGAATCGACGGTCCGCGACGGGCGGAAAATCTGGTTGAACATGGCGACGATCTTCGGCAAATCGTCCGGCCCGGCGGGTTCGATGGTGGCGTCGGTCATGGCGGCCTCGGAACGAGCAGAGAAGACCCGTCACCGCGGGTCAGCCGCCGGGGCGGTACAGGCCGGCGATGAGGTCGTCCCAGCTCGGCACGTTCCAGTTCGCCACCACGTCCCGCATCACGGCGTTGGCCGGGGCCTCCGCCGCCGGTTCCTCCTCCTCGGCAAACCCTTCCTCGCCCGGTTCCTCGCCCTCGGCGGCCGTGCCGTCTGCGGCGGCCGGCTCCCCCGCCCCGCCCTTCCGCCGGCGGCGGCGGCGGCGGCGGCGACGCTTCCCGCCGTCCTCGGTCTGCTCGTCCGAAGCGGCTTCTTCACTTTCGACGAACGGTTCCGCGCTCAACGCGGGTTCGACCAGCGTGTCCTCGTCGTCGTGGGCGTCCGGGAGGCCGGTCAGCTGGATGTCCGGGGGCGAGGCGTCGTCCGCGGCCGGGTCGTGCCGCGGCGGGGTCGGCGTCTCGTCGAGGCCGAGTTCGTGGGCCAGGGAGGACCAGTGGGAGTCGTCCGGGGTCGAGTCGGTGGTGTTCATGTCGTGCGAGCTTGGGACGGCGGGTAATGCAATTCGGGCATTTTATCGCGCCGCCGGGAATGCGGACACCGATTCGCCCACGAACGCTTCCCGCACCGCCGCCTGGGCAAGGTTCCGTGGCGGGCCGATTTCCAGCACCCGGTCGCCGGGTTCCGCGCCGAAGGCGTCCTGGAGGAGGCGGACGGTGTCGCCGTCGTCCGGGAGTTCCTCGCGGTAGATCACGAACGCCTGCTCGTTCCGCGGCAGCCCGGCGACGACGTGGGCCAGCAGCACGTCGGCGAGGCCGAGCGGCTTCGGGAGACCCGGCAGGAGGCGGTCGGCGAACTCCGTGACGGCGTGTTCGAGCAACTCGCGGGGCGGCAGTACGAGAAAGGTGGCCATGGCGATCCTCCGTCCATCGACGCGGGGGTGGAGGAGCTATCGGCACGGAAGGCGGCCCCGAACGCCGCCGGACGGTCGAGAAATGAGGGAGAACTGCCCGCCGTTTGCGGCGCGTCGCGCGCCGTCGGCACGACCGGTCGGCGGCGGCCGGAATGTCACCCGGCCGGTTGAAGTTTCTTGATGAGGACTTGTGACCGGCGGTTGCTCCGGTCGTAGGACTCCCGCCGCGACGGCGGTAGGTCGTCCGGGGTGCCGAGGGAGAACCCGCCCTTCTGGATGAAGTAGTTGATGGCTTGAGTCGAAAGGCAGAAAAGGTGCTCGAACCCGCGGCCGCGGGCGGTGTTCTCGACGTAGGCGATCAACTTCCCGCCGATCCCCTTGTTCTCGTACCGGTTGTCCACGTACACGGACGCCAGCTCCGCCTTGTTGTGCTCCGGGTACGTGTGCAGGGCGGCACACCCGACGAGGTTCTTGTCCACCTCGAAGACGGAGTAATCGCCGATGGTCCGCTCGATCTCCGCCCGCGTCCGCTTCATCAGTTCCTCCGCCTGGATGCCCTGGCGGATCAGGTTGAACACGGCCCGGATGTCCTTCTTCTGGGCCGGGCGGATCGACTGGTACTCGTTCGTGTAGACCAGCGTGCCGATCCCCTCGTTCGAGAACACCTCGCTGAGTAGCCCCTCCTCCTCGCGGCCGTCGATGATGTGGATGCGCTCGATGCCCTCCTTCCCGGCCCGGATCGCGTGCGTCAGCTTCGTCACGGCCTCGCCGGGCAGGTCGCCCTTGTTCTTCTTCAGGAACCCGTCCGCCTCCTCGATGGTCATCTGCCGGATGACGTGCCCGCCCGCCCCCTTGATGCCGCCCTCGGTCGTGAGGTAGATGAGCTTCACCGCCCGCAGGCTCTTGGCGATCTCGACGGCGACGGCGTCCGAGTTCAGCCGGTACGAGTGCCCGACGCCGTCGCACCCGATGGGGGGGATGACGGGGATAACGTCCTTCTCCATGAGCGTGGCGAGCAGGTCCACGTCCACCCGCTCGACGCGGCCGGTGAACTTCCGGTCCACGCCGCCGAGGATGCCGGCCGGGTGCGCGACGATGGCGTTCGGGCACGCCCCGCGGAGGTCGTTGGCGGACAGCCCTTCGAGAATCTCGTGCGTCACCCGGTTGGCGGCGCTGATGGCGACGTTCAGTGTCTCGGCGTCCGTCACGCCGGTCCCGTCGATGTCGGACGGGCTGACGCTCACCTGCGCGGCGAACCGCTTGACCTGGTGGGCCGCCCCGTGGACGAGCGCGACGCGGATCGACAGGCTCCGCAACAGGGCGATGTCGAGTAGCAGGTTCGGAAAGTTGTCGTCCTCGACGACCGCGCCGTCGATGGCGATGACGAACGCGCGGTCGCGGAACCGGGGCACGTACCGGAGGATTTCGCGGAGGTTGGTCAGCCGAAACATGGACGCGCGGTCCCCGGTACTCGTAAACGGATGACTAGAATATAACGAGCCGCACCCGCCGTGGTAGCCCGTCGAACCGAAACCGAGTCAGGAGCGAAGCTAATGCCCGAGAACGTCGTCATCGTCGGCTCCGGCCCGGCCGCCTGGACCGCCGCCATCTACGCCGCCCGCGCCCAGATCAAGCCGCTCGTGTTCCAGGGCAACCCCTACGACGACAAGAACCGGCAGAACGGCACGCTCCCGCTCGGGCAGTTGGCGCTGACCACGGAAGTCGAGAACTTCCCGAGCTGGCCGGCCGGCGACACCCGCGAGTACCTCCGCACGGCCCTCAAGCCGGACGACGTGGACTTCCCGATGTGGGTGGCGGACAACAAGCCGCAGCCGACGCACGGCATCAACGGCCCGGAGTTGATGGCCCTCATGCGGCAGCAGGCGGTCAATTTCGGCACGCGGATCGAGTCGAAGGACGTGGTGAAGGTGGACCTGAAGAAGAAGCCGTTCGCGATCACGACGCACGACGGCGAGACGGTCGAGGCGCACACGCTGATCGTGGCGACCGGGGCGCGGGCGAACTACCTCGGCCTGCCGAGCGAGGACCGGTTCAAGAATCGGGGCGTGTCGGCGTGTGCCGTGTGCGACGGGTTCCTGCCGCGGTTCCGGAACAAGCCGATCGCCGTGATCGGGGCCGGCGACTCCGCGTGCGAGGAGGCGATGTACCTGACGAAGTTCGGCAGCAAGGTCCACATGCTCGTCCGCCGGGACGTGTTCCGGGCGAGCAAGATCATGGCCGAGCGGACGGTCGCGCACCCGAAGATCGACATCCGCTGGAACACGGTCGTCGAGGAAGTCCTCGGCGAGGACAAGGCCGGCGTGACGGGGTTGAAGATCAAGAACAACAAGACCGGCGCGAAGGAGCAGCTCGACGTGTCCGGGATGTTCTGTGCCATCGGCCACACGCCGAACGTGTCGTTCCTGGACGGGCAGGTCGAGCTGACGGAGTCCGGATACTTGAAGTGGACGACGGTGGCCCGGACGTACACGAGCGTCGAGGGCGTGTTCGCGGCCGGCGACGTGGCCGACGACTACTACCGGCAGGCGATCTCCGCCGCCGGAACCGGGTGCATGGCCGCACTCGACGCGGAGCGCTATCTGGGCCACCACGGGCTGATTTGACCTGTTTTCATATAGCCGCCGGCTTGCCGGCGGGGTTTTGCGACCCCCAAAGCCCCGCCGGCAAGCCGGCGGCTATATTAAAGACATACCCGCCTACACGAACCGCTTCTTCACCTCCGGGTTCATCACCCAGTCCTCCGGCCACTCCTTCGCAAGCAGCTTCACGATGGCCTGAGCCGCATACGTCGCCATGTCCTGAATGCTCCGCGTGTCCACGCCGGCCGTGTGGGCCGTCAGCACGACGTTGTCCAGCCCGAACAGCGGGTTCACCTTCGCAGGCTCGTGCTCGAACACGTCGAGCGAGGCCCCCGCGATCCGCTTCGCCGTCAGCGCCGCGAGAAGCGCCATCTCGTCCACCACGGGACCGCGGGACGTGTTAACCAAATAGGCTGTCGGCTTCATCAGCCCCAGCGTCCGCGCGTTCACGAGATGGGCCGTCAGCGGCGTGAACGGCGTGTGCAGCGTCACGTAGTCCGCTTGCGCGAACACCTCGTCCGTGCTCACGAGCTTCGCCCCGTACTTTGCCAGGTACGCGTGGTCCGGCACGATCTCGCTGGCGATCACGTTCATCCCGAAGGCGTGGCCGAGCCGCACGACCTCGCGGCCGATCCGCCCGACGCCGACGACGCCGAGCGTCCGCCCGCGGATCGGCTCGTTCGCCTTCCGCGGCCACTTCCCGGCCTTCGTGTCCGCGTGCTGCGGCAACAGCCGGCGGGCGAGCGCCAGGATGAGCATGAACGTGTGTTCGGCCACCGCGAGTTGGTTCGACCCGGCCGCAATGGTCACGGCGACGCCGTTCTCGGTGGCCGCGGGGACGTTCACCTCGTCGTATCCCACGCCGGCGCGGGCGATGACTTTCAGCCCCTGCTTCGCCGCCGCCGCGATCACCGCCGGCGTGTACGGCTCCGACCCAGCCAGTGACGCCACGCACCCTGGCAGCAGATCCGCGACCTGGGCCTCCGTGAACTTCGGCGTCGGCGGGCCGAAGACCGGTTGCAACCCGGCCGCCTCCAGGATCGGCACGTAGGCGTGCGGGATTTCGCGGAGCGGCGCGGGGCCGATCAGGACGCGGTTCATGGGCCGTCCACCGGGGGAAGGGATTCGTTCCGATCAGGATACCAACCGCGAACCCGTGCGGCCGGGTGGTGTCCCTCCGTTACCGCCGGTCGGGAAAACGCCGGAACTCTGGGAAAATTGGAAATGACTGTTGATTTTTGCAGTAGCGGACTCGATGATTCGGGTAGGCGGGAGGGAGTTGTTGCCCCGCACCGCCTGGCTCGTATCCTAACTGTTTCCCCGAGGGTCAGTCCCACGCACACGGCGAATCACACCTTTGATTTGCCAGAGCACCGACGGCCCTTGGGAAGGTTCTTACCACCCCAGGAGGCCACTTGAACAGCGTCGCTTTCTCGGTGCCCACCTCGTTCGGCACGACCGTCGTGCCGGCCACCTCCCCTACCCTTCCGACCGGCCTCCAGCGGGCCTGTCTTGCCGCCAAGATTGCCAGTGAGAACAAGGGCGACAAGGTCGCCGTGTACGACCTCCGCGAGGTGACCACGGAGTTCGACTACTTCGTCCTCGCCACCGGCAACAGCCGTAGGCAGGTCCACACGATCGTCGAGGAAGTGGACGCCGCGATGCGGTCGGTCGGGGACACGCGGGCCGGCATCAACGGGTACGAGGCCAGCAAGTGGGTCGTCCAGGACTACGGCGACGTGATGGTTCATGTGTTCGACGCGGACACCCGCGACTACTACCGGCTGGAAGAGGTCTGGGCCGACGCCAAGCAAGTGGACTGGCAGCGCGAAGGCGATTGATTGGCGAGCCGAGCGGCGTAAGCCGCCGGGTGAATGACCCGAACCTCGTTCGGGTTCGTAGAATCTTTCTCTGTCGGCCTGTCGATTTCTCGCGGGAGAGGTCGGCCGGCCGACAGTCGTTTTTCGGGGACACTGATGAGTTTGCTGACCGCGATCCGCGACCTGTTCGAGCCGTTCCTCGCGGACCTGTCCCCGGACCGCGCGAAGGTGGCCGACTACCTGGCGATGGTGAAGCCGGCAGCGAACCCGGACCACGGCGACTACCAGGCGAACTTCGCGATGGCGCTGGCGAAGGCGCTCGGCCAAAAGCCGCCGGAACTGGCAAAGGCGATCGTCGCGAAACTTGCTGCGAACGATCTGATCGAGTCCGCGACCGTCGCCGGGCCGGGGTTCATCAACGTCAAGCTGAAGCCGTCGTTCCTGACGGCCCGCGTCGCGGCGATGGCGAAGGATGACCGTCTCGGCGTAGAAGCGGTGGTGAAGCCGAAGACGTTCGTGATCGACCTGAGCGGCCCGAACGTGGCGAAGCCGCTGCACGTCGGCCACCTGCGGAGCACGATCATCGGCGACGCGCTGGTCCGCGTCCTGCGGTTCTGCGGGCACACCGTCGTCAGCGACAACCACCTCGGCGACTGGGGCACGCAGTTCGGGATGCTGATTTATGGCTACCGGACGTTTCTCGACAAGAACGCCTACGCGGGAAGCAACACGAACAAGGTTCGGGAGCTGGCGCGGCTGTACGTCCTCGTCCGCAACGTGGCGGGGACGGTAGACATCATTTCAAATGCGTTCACTAATTTCCGGGATCAAACCGCGTTCGACGCGAACCCGGTAGCCGAATTGAGCCGCCTCTACGTGAATGGCGTGAAGCGGGCCAAGTCCGGTGACGAAGACGACGAAGAACGTCAGGGACCGCCGTTCCCGAACCCCGTCGCCGAAGCCTATCGCGCGGAGACGGCGAAGTTGCACGCCGGCGACCCGGAGAATCTCAAGCTCTGGAAGGAGTTCATGCCCGCCTGCATGGAAGAGATTCACAAGGTCTACGAACAACTCGACATCCTGCCGATCGACCACGAGCTCGGGGAGAGTTTCTACCAGCCGCAGTTGGCCGGCATCGTCGAAGCGTTACAAGCGAAGGGCGTCAGTGAAACCGGTGAAGGCGGCTCGATCATTATCCGATTCGGCGAAAACAACGTCGCGTTGATCCGGAAGCGAGACGGGGCGTTCACGTACACGACGACGGACCTCGCAACGATCAAGCACCGGGTCGAGACGTGGAAGCCCGACACGATTCTCTACGTCGTGGACTTCCGCCAAGGGCAACACTTCAAAAACTTGTTCACTGCCGCAACGCGATGGGGCTACGACGAGGTTGCGTTCAACCACGTCAGTTTCGGCTCCGTCCTAGGCAAGGACGGGAAGCCGCTGAAGACGCGGGACGGCGGGGTTCCGGAACTGAGCGGCCTCCTCGACCGGGCGACGGAACTCGGCGGACACCTGTTTGAATTGACGCACTGGCGTCGCGCGGCCCAGGGTCACGACGTCCCCGATTGGGAATCGTACTCGGATGAAGAAAAACAGAGTATCGCGCAGGCCGTGGGCATCGGGGCCGTCAAGTACGCGGACTTGAGCCAGAGCCGAACCAGCGACTACAAGTTCGATTTCGACAAGATGCTGGCCATGTCGGGCAACACGGCCACGTACATGCAGTACGCGTACGCCCGATGCCGGAGCATTTTCCGCAAGGGCGAGGTCGATGAGGTCGCGTTCCGGGCGAAGCTCCCGGCCGTGGTCATCACGACGCCGCAGGAACGCGCCCTCGTCGTGCAGTTGCTCAAATTGCCGGAGGCCATCGACGCCGCGGCGACGGAGTACCTGCCGCACTACCTGACCGCGTACCTGTGGGACTTGGCCAAGAGCTACAGCACGTTCTTCGAGGCGTGCCCGGTGCTAAAGGCCGAGACGCCGGAGCTGCGGGATAGCCGGCTGGTGCTGGTCGATCTCGTGGCCCGCACGATCAAGCTCGTGCTGAACCTGTTGGGCATCCGCACCGTGGAGCGGATGTAGAGGGAACCATGTTCGTCGATCGCGTCGAGTTGTATGTACGGGGCGGGGACGGCGGGCGGGGCATGGTCTCGTTCCGGCGGGAGAAGTACGTGCCCCGCGGCGGGCCGGACGGCGGGGACGGCGGGGACGGCGGGTCGGTCATCGTCCGGGCCGTCGCGAACGCCGACAACCTCGCCCCGCTCACCACCAAGAAGCACTGGAAGGCCAAGCCCGGCGAACCCGGCGGCACGTCCCTGTGCGCCGGCAAGGACGCGGCCGACCTCGTCATCCCCGTGCCGCCCGGCACGCTCGTCCGCGACCGCGACCGCGGCAACATTCTGAAAGACCTCGTGAACGTAGGCGACGAGGTAACGGTCGGGCAAGGCGGCAAGGGCGGCCGTGGGAATAAGTATTACGCCACCGCGACCAACCGGACGCCGCGGCAGTTCGGCCCCGGCGACGACGGCGAGGAACGCTGGATTTCGCTCGAACTCAAGGTCATCGCCGACGCCGGGCTGATCGGGTTCCCGAACGCGGGCAAGTCCACTCTCCTCTCGCGGCTGAGCCGGGCGACGCCGGAGATCGCCGACTACCCGTTCACGACGAAGACGCCCAACCTCGGCATCGTGAACGTCAGCGGCGACCACGGGTTCGTCCTCGCCGACCTGCCGGGGCTGATCGAAGGAGCGGCGCAGGGCGTCGGGTTGGGCCACGAGTTCCTGCGACACGTCGAGCGGACGCGGGTGCTGGTCCACCTCGTCGAGCCGTTCCCGACCGACGGCAGCGACCCGGTGCAAAACTACCGTACCATCCGCAAGGAGCTGAGCCTGTACAGCATCCCACTCGCGGAGAAGCCGGAGGTCGTGTGCGTGAGTAAGGCCGAGTTGACCGACGCGGACAAGGTGCGCGAGAAACTGGCGGCCGAATTGAACCATGAGGTGTTGCTGATCTCGTC
Organism: Limnoglobus sp.; assembly: GCF_059499385.1. Taxonomy (NCBI): domain Bacteria; kingdom Pseudomonadati; phylum Planctomycetota; class Planctomycetia; order Gemmatales; family Gemmataceae; genus Limnoglobus; species Limnoglobus sp. Next base: position 54,577 of record NZ_JCABYM010000009.1, read on the forward strand.
CGTCACGGGCCAGGGGTTGGCGCACCTCGTCGGCCGCGTCGCGCAGACGATCACCGAGTTGAAGCGGGCCGAGGCGGAGGAAGCGGCCCGCCGCAAGCCGATCGAGTTCTCGACGGAGAAGGCGATCCGCACCGGCGAGACGTTGTCATGACGCCGGACATCGTCGTGGACATCGGCAACACGCGGATCAAATGGGGCCACCACAACCGCATTCAATCGCTCCCGCCGGACGACCCGGCCGCGTGGGCGAAGGCGCTCGACTTCATCGGGATCGCCGACGCCCGCTGGGCCGTGGCCGGCGTCCACCCCGCCCGCCGCGACCGGTTCGTCGAGTGGGCGAAGACCCGCGGCACGGTCCTCGTCATCGACAGTTACTCGCAGATTCCGCTGACCGTCGAGGTGGACGAGCCGGCCGGCGTCGGCATCGACCGGTTGCTGAACGCGGTCGGGTTCTGGCCGTACCTCGGCGGCGACTCGAACACCCCAGGCGTCCTCATCGACGTGGGCACGGCCGTAACCATTGACCTCCTGCTCGAGGGCCACCGGTTCGTCGGCGGCGCGATCCTGCCCGGCCCGCGGCTGATGTTCGACGCCCTCCACCGGCACACGGCGAAATTGCCGATGATCGACGTGACGGCCGTTCCGAACGTCGATCCACCGGGGAAGAACACCCGCGACGCGATGCTTGTCGGCGTCATGGCCGCGGTGATGGGGGCGGCCGACTTCCTGGTCCGCGAGTACACGGCCGAGACCGACAACCCGCCGTGGATAATGATGACCGGCGGCGCACTCGGCGCGCTGGCGAACTACGAGTTCGCCGACGTGGGGAACGTGCTTACCGACCCGCACCTCACGCTCGACGGCATCCGCCGGACAGCCCAGGCCCTCCCGTGAGTACCACCGTCGCCGTCCTGACGCCGCCCGGAACCGGGGCCATCGCGACGCTCGAAGTCGCCGGCCCGCGGGCGTGGGAAGTCGTGCGGTCGCTCTTCCGACCGGCGGGCGGAAAACTGCCGGAATTGCCGGAACTTCATCGGACGTGGTTCGGAACCATCGGCGACGAGGTCGTCATTGCGGTCCACCTGGTCGATCCCGAACTGGTCATCGAGATTCACTCCCACGGCGGCCCCCAGGTTGTGAACTGGCTTCTCAACCAGTTTCAGCAACAAGGGTGTGGGCGAAAGCCCACGGACGAACGTCCGTGGGGAATCCTGCAACAGGCAAGAACCACCCGCACCGCCGCGATCCTGCTCGATCAACTCAACGGCGCGTTCGCGAACGCCGTCCGCTCCGCCCCGGCCACCCTGCCCCGCCTCGCGGCCCTCGCCTCGGTCGGCCGCCATCTCGTCGAGCCGTGGAAGGTCGTCATCGCCGGGCCGCCGAACGTCGGCAAAAGTTCGCTCGTCAACGCCGTCGCCGGCTACCAGCGGAGCGTCGTGTCGCCGACCGCCGGGACGACGCGGGATGTCGTCACCACGTTCGTCGCCCTCGACGGCTGGCCGGTCGAACTCGCGGACACCGCCGGCCTCCGCCGCGCAACCGAATCGCTCGAATCGGAAGGCATCGTGTTGGCCCGGCGGTTCCTTCAGAACGCCGACCTCGTCGTCTGGTTGCTCGACGCGACCGACCCGAACCCGGTCTGGCCGACGGAAACCCAGAACGCGCTCGTCGTCGTGAACAAGGCCGACCGTCCGCTCGCGTTCGACGCCGCCGATGTATCGCGCGTCTCCGCGGCCACCGGCGACGGCGTGCCGCAGTTGATCGCCGAGATCGTCCGGCGGCTCGTGCCGGTCGCGCCGTCGCCCGGCGAGGCCGTGCCCTACACGCCGGAGCTGGCGGACCTCGTCGTCGCGGCCGCCGCCGACCCTGAACGCGACCTGCCGCGGCTCGTAAACTTCGTGCAACCCTAACTTCTCCCGAGGTGCGTGATGCGGTTCGGCAAAGTGCGACGGCCCAGCGGCGCGGTCACGGTCGTCATGATCGAGAACGACACGGCCTACCCCCTCAGCGTATCCCGGCATCCGACCGTCCGCTCGCTAGCCGACCTACTCGCGCTGCCGAACCCGTGCGACGCCGCCCGCGGCCTCGTCGATCCGGCCATCCCCCCCGAGCCGGCCGCCGGGCTGACGTACCTCGCCCCGATCGACCGCCAGGAAATCTGGGCCGCGGGCGTGACGTACAAGCGGAGCAAAATTGCCCGCCAGGAGGAGTCCGTCGGCGCGGCCCAGTTCTACGACAAGGTCTACTCCGCCCCGCGGCCGGAGCTGTTCATGAAGGCGACGCCGGAGCGGGTGGTGAACCCGACGGAGCCGATCCGCGTGCGGGCCGACAGCAAGTGGAGCGTGCCCGAGCCGGAACTGACGCTCGTGGTTTCCTCGGACATGCGGATCGTCGGGTACACCGTCGGCAACGACGTGAGCGCCCGCGACATCGAGGGGGAGAACCCGCTCTACCTGCCGCAGGCGAAGATTTACGCGAAATCGTGCTCGATCGGCCCGGTCATCACGCCGGTGTCGGACATGCCGAAGCTGGAGGACACGGAGATCAGGCTCGTGATCCGCCGGGGCGGCGCGGTCGCATTCGAGGGGAGTACGAGCCTGTCGATGATGGCCCGCACCCCGGAGAGCCTGGTCGAGTGGCTCGGCAAGGAGAACGAGTTCCCGAACGGCGTGCTACTGCTGACGGGGACCGGCATCGTGCCGCCGGACGCATTCACACTCTCGCCCGGCGACGAGGTGAGCATCAGCATCACGGGGATCGGAACGTTGACGAACCTGGTGAGATAGATTGCAAGCCCCGTTTAATTAGCCGCCGGCTTGCCGGCGGGTTTTGCGACGCCCCGAACCCCGCCGGCAAGCCGGCGGCTATATAGAGTTAGAAACGGCGTCACTTCTTCCCCGGCCGGTTGCGGTAGACCTGATCCCACTTGCTCGGCGGGCCGGGGAGCGTCACGCCCGGCACGCTCAGGTCGTACTTGCGGGCGAAGTCCATCAGCTTCTTCGAGTGGTCCGGCCACTGACCGGACTCGGCCCGCCGTAACTCGTCCCGCTCCTTCGATGTCAGCTTCTCGTTCAATTCCGTTTCCACAAACGCCCTCACCGCCGGGGCGTACTCGTCGAGCTTGTTCGGCCCGAGCGGGAAGGGGATCGGCACCTTGACCTCGTGCGCCTCGACCAAGACCGCCTCCGCGAAGTCCGGCCACCTGCCGTAGCCGGGCAGCGCGATCAACTGCTTGCGGTTCGTGCCGGCTTTCTTGGCCAAGTCCCGCACGAACTGCTGCGGCAAGTCCCCGACCGCCCGGATCGTCTTGCCGTTCGCCGGCTCCGGTAGCGTGCGGTGCAGCTCGGCCAGCCGCGCGAGCGTGTCGCCGTACATCAGCCACGCGAGGCGGCCCGGCGCGGCGGTCACGTCCTTGCGGAGCAGGTCGAGTTCTGCCCGCTCCGCGTTGTTCAGCCGCGGCTTCAGCGTCCGCTCGACGTACTCCTCGACCTTTTTCGTCAACTCGTCGATATCGAACGGCCACGGCCGGCGGTTCGCGGAGATGTTCGACCAGTCGTGCCGCGCGAGTTCCCACAGTTGCTTCCGCTTCGCGTCCTGCTGCCGCCGGTCGGCGACGAGCTGGTCGCGGGCGGCCGGGTCCGCCTGTTGAATCCGCTCGCGAACGACGGCCGGCAGGCCCTCCCGCCACAGCCGTGCCTTCACGGTCTTCACGCCCTCCAACCGCTCGACCGCGGCCGGGGCGGTGAGAATCTCCTTCCGGTAATTGTCCGGCAGCCGGTCGAGCCAGATCGCGTACCGCTCGAGCACGCCGATCAGGTGGGCTTGCCGCGGCGGGTCTTGCGCGGACAGTTGCTCGTCGAGCCTGCGGAGTTGCTGCTGTCGGGCGGCGGGATATTGCTTGAAGACGTTTTCCAGCTGCTCGAGTTCGGCCGTGCTGAGCGTGTCCACGCCCGGCTTCTCCGCCGACTCACCGTCCTCGTCGGGGAAGAGGGCGAGTTGGTCGAGTTGCGTCAGGAACTCGAAATCGTCCACGCCGAGGTAGAGCGGCAGCCGTTCGAGCAGCCGGACTTGCTCGCTCGTCCGCTTCGCCGGGTCGGTCGCTTCGAGGTGCGGCTTCGCGAGGAGGTGGCCGAAGTATCCCGTCGCAGTGACGGCGGCGAGGCCGAGCGACCAGAGTAACACCTTCCACCCGGTCCGCATCGGCGGCGGGAGCGTTGGCGTCAGCCCGGTCGTGTGCGTCGGCGGCAGCGTGCCGTTGGACGCGGACGGCGTCGGAACCGGAATCGCGGCCCCGCTGCCGAGGACCGGGTTGATCTGCGTCAGCGTCCGCGTCGCGAACGTCGGCGACGGCTCCGGCTTCGGCAGGTAGTCGAGCAGGTCGAACGTCTTCTTCAGCGTGTCCGCCTTCTGCCGGGCCGTCTCGTCGTGCGTCAGTTTCGCCTCGACGGCCCGCGCCTCGTCGCGGTCCAGTTCGCCGTCGAGGTACGCGACCAACTCCTCGTCCGTTTCGTCGGGCGGGAGGTCGGGCGGCGGCTTGGACGGGTCGGCCATGGTCAGTCGTCCTCGGCCGGGGCGGGCGGCGGCGGGCCGTCCATGTAAATGTACGGCTGAAGCACTTCGCGGAGGCGTTCGCGGGCGCGGCAGAGCAGCGACTTCACCGCCTTCGACGACAGGCCCATTACCTCGGCGATCTCCGCGTACCCCATGTCCTCGAACTTGTTCAGCACGACCGCGACCCGCTGCCGCTCGTTCAGCTCGTCGAGTGCCTGCCGGACGACGCCCGCCAGTTCCTGCTGCTGGATGTTCTGGGTGGGCGGCGCGTCCCGGTGCGACGCGAGCGGCACGTTCGGCCGTTGGGCCAGCGACCCGGAGTCACGGAGTTCGAGCGGCAGGTGTCGCTTCCGCGCCCGGTCCCGCAGGGCGTTGAGGGCCAGGTTGTTCGCGATGGTGAACAGCCAGGTGCTGAACTTCGCCTTCGGGGTGTACTTCTTCCGGGTGCGGAACACGCGGAGGAAGACTTCCTGCGCCAGGTCTTCCGCCTCCTCGGCCGTGCCGACGAGGTGGTGCATGACGCCGACGAGCCGGTGCTGGAACCGGGCGACGAGTTCGCCGAACGCGGCCTGGTCGTCCGCGTCGCGGACGCGGAGCATGAGCCGGATGTCCGGGTCGCGGACGGCCATCATCGCGCTGGTTTGGCCGGTCATGCGGAGGCGAGTCGTTCGGGTGGGTGTGTACTTAAACGGAAGCCGCGGCGTCGCGGGACGCGGCGGCCTCGGCCTCCCGCCGGAGTTGGCCGCACGCCGCGTCGATCTCGGACCCCTTCCGCTTCCGCACCTTCACACTAATACCGTTTTGCCGCAGTTCGGCGATGAAGGCGTTCAAGTCCTCGTCCGCCGGCCGGCGGTACGGCAACCCCTCCACGTCGTTCCACGGGATCAGGTTCACGTGTGCCTTCCGGCCCCGGAGCAGACCGACGAGTTGCTTCGCGTGGACCGGCTGGTCGTTGAGCTTGCCGAGGACGACGTACTCGAACGTAACCTGCCGGCCGGTCTTTGCGAAGAAGTCGTCGCTGGCGGCGAGGATTTCCGGGATGCCGGTCTTGTCGTTCGTCGGCACGATCTGCGTGCGGAGCGGGTCGTTCGGGGCGTGCAGCGACACCGCGAGATGGTACTGCTTGCCGACCTCCGCGAGCGCCCGAATCTTGGCCGGCAGCCCGACGGTGGAGATCGTGACGTGCCGCTGGCCGATGTCCAGGCCGTCCTTCGCCCCGGCGACGGCGAGGGCCTTCAGCAGGTTGTCGAGGTTTGCCAGCGGCTCGCCCATGCCCATGACGACGATGTGCGTCAGGCGGGTGGGAAGCTGCCCGGTCTGCCCATATTGCGGCGGACCGTCCGGCTCGGCCGTGAGGTTCCGGAGCAAGACGAGCTGCTCGACCATCTCGCCCGGAGTGAGGTTCCGCACGACGCCGTTGAGGCCGCTCGCACAGAAGACGCAGCCCATGCCGCAACCGACCTGCGTGCTGATGCACGCCGTCGCCCGGCCGTCGTCCTGGATGAGGACGCACTCGATCATCCGCCCGTCGGCCAGTTTCACGACCAGCTTGTGCGTGTCGTCCTTCGCGGCGAAGTGCTTCTCGATGCTGCAGCCGAAGACCTGGAACGACTCGGCGAGTTCCGCCCGCAGTTGCTTCGGCAGGTCCGACATCTGCTCGAACGACGTGGCCCGTGCCTGGAGGATCCAGCGACGGATTTGCCGCGCCCGCATCGGCGGCTGCCCGCGCTCGGCGAGCCACGCCTTCAGCTCGTCGGCCGACTGGTCGAGGATCGCGGGGCGGAGTTTCGGGGCGGTCAACAGTGGCAGCGTCGCAGACATACCTTCATTTTATCCGCAATCAGCTAGGTCGCCACACCTTGTCTTTAAACCGGTACCCCACGGCCACAAGTTAGGTATTCTAAAGAACATCCCCTGTCAGGCGGATCACCAGCGTGTACCTAATCGACTACTTGATGTTCGTCATTCCGCCGATCACGTTTCTGTTCGCTTTCATCTTCTTGATCGTTCGGCTACCGGAAACGGAAGGAACCACGTTGACCCGGCGACGCATCCTGTGCGCGATCTTCTGCGTCATCCTCGGCCTGGCTAGCTTCGCCCTGGCCGCTGACATGGTCCAACGGATTTGAGTTCTCCTTACCCTTCCGGCTGGTACTCGTTGTAGACGATCAGAGTCCCCGGCCAGTCGGCGAACACGCGGTCGATGACGGCCCGCACCTTCTTCCACGACAGCCCGCCGTACCCCGCCCCGATCCGCGGCATGGCGATGGACCGCACGCCGTCCGCGTCGGCCAACGTCAGCATCGCGAGCAGGCATTGCTCGATGCCGAGGTAGGTCGCCCGGCTCCGCCAGTAGTCTTCCTGGGTTCCGAGGTTGAAGACGGCCGGTCGCCCGTCCTCCGGCCAGAAGAACACGTCGCCGACGTTAAACTCTCGCGGCTTCGCCTTGCACCGCCGGCAATATTCCTCGTACATGGCCGTGTATCGCTCGCGGAACCCGACCGCGATGCCCGCCCCCATCGACCCCTGGCAGTTGCAGCCTTGCGCGAACGCTTCGGCGCGGAACCGGTTTATGAACAGGTCGCCGGTGACGTACTCGATCGGCATGGCGGTCCCCCGCGGTTGGGGAGCAATCATGCGAAGATTCGCGGGGCGTGCAATGTCGGTACGGAGGGCCCGACTTCCGAAGTCCGGCTTCGACTTCGGAAGTCGGGGGAAGGAGGGGGCGTAAACGACCCCCGCCAACGCCTCTGGGCGGAATCGACTTCCGAAGTCGAAGCCGGACTTCAGAAGTCAGGCGTGGATCGCCGCCCCGAGCCACGCCGCCCGCGCCGCCTCGCCGACGGTTTCCGTCAGCGTCGGGTGGCCGTGGACGCAGCGGGCCAAGTCCTCGGCGCTGCCGTGGTACTCCATCACCGTCACCGCCTCCGCGATCAGGTCGGACGCCCGCGGGCCGAGGATGTGGACGCCGAGGATGCGGTCCGTCCGCTTGTCCGTCAGCACCTTCACGTACCCGTCTTGCTCGTCCATCGCCTTCGCCCGGCCGCTGGCCGCGAACGGGACCTTCGCCGACTTGTACTCGACGCCCGCCGCCTTCACCTGCTCCTCCGTCTGGCCGACGCTCGCGACCTCCGGCCAGATGTAGATGGCGCTCGGGATCAGGTCGTAGTTCAGGTGCGGCTTGTGCCCGGCGAGGATCTCCGCGTAGGCGACGCCCTCTTCCATCGCCTTGTGCGCGAGCATCGGGCCGTCGATCAGATCGCCGATGGCGCTCACGCCCGGCACGTTCGTGCGGAACTGCTTGTCCACCGCGACTTTGCCGGTCTTCTTGTCGTAGACGACGCCGGCTTCGTCCAATCCGAGACTCGCCGTGAACGGCCGCCGACCAACCGCAACCAACACCTTGTCGCCGGTGAACGAGACCTGCTTGCCGCCCTGCTCCGCTGTCACCGTAACCTTGTTGCCTTCGACTTTCGCACCGGTGACCTTCGTTTCGAGATGGAACTCCATCCCTTGTTTCGTGAGGATTTTCTGCACGCTCGCCGCGATCTCGCCGTCGGAGACAGGGAGGATACGGGGCAGGAATTCGAGGACAGTCACCTTCGAGCCGAGGCGCTTCCAGACGCTGCCGAGTTCGAGGCCGATGTACCCGCCGCCGACGACGATCAGGTGTTCGGGAACCGTGTCGAACGCCAACGCCTCGGTCGAACTCACGACCGCCTTGCCGTCGTACTTCAGGAAAGGCAACTCGACGCTCTCGCTGCCGGTGGCGAGAAGGACGTTGTCGGCTTGGTACGTCGTCTTCGTGCCGTCGGCGGCCGTCACCTCCACGCCCTTGTTCGCCGCGAGTTTGCCACTCCCGAAAAGAGACGTGATCTTGTTCTTCTTGAAGAGGAACGCGATGCCGTCGGTCAGCGACTTCACGACGCCGTCCTTGCGGGCCATCATCTTCGCGAGGTCGAGCGAGACGCTGCCGACGTTGACGCCGTGCTTCTGGAGCTTGTGCTGCGTCACGTCGAACAACTCGCTGGAATCAAGCAGCGCCTTCGACGGGATGCAGCCGACGTTCAGGCACGTCCCGCCGAGGGCCTTGTTCTGCCGCCGCTCGACGACGGCGACCTTCTTGCCGAGTTGGGCGGCGCGGATGGCGGCGACATACCCGCCGGGACCGGCCCCGATGACGATGAGGTCGAACTTCTCGGACATGGGCACTCCGTTAAAGCATTTCACCGCGGAGGGCGCAGAGGACGCAGAGAGAAGACCAGAAGAGATTCAATTGTTACTTTTGAACCCTCTCGGTTTTTTCTCTGCGTCCTCTGCGCCCTCCGCGGTGAAAACGGTTTCGATTTAGATGTCGAACAGCATCCGCTCCGGGCTTTCGACGCACTCCTTGATCCGCACCAGGAACTGCACGGCCTCGCGGCCGTCGATCAGCCGGTGGTCGTAGCTCAGCGCGAGGTACATCATCGGGCGGGCGACGACCTGGTCGTTCACCACGACGGCCCGCTTCTGGATGTTGTGCATGCCGAGGATCGCGGCCTGCGGCGGGTTCAGGATCGGCGTGCTGAGCATGGAGCCGAAGATGCCGCCGTTGGTGATCGTGAACGTGCCGCCGGACATGTCGGCGGGCGTGACCTTGCCGTCGCGGGCCTTCTTCGCCACGTTCGCAATCGCCTTTTCGATGTCGGCGAAGCCCAGCTGGTCGATGTCGCGGATGACGGGGACCATCAGCCCCTTCTCGGTGCTGACGGCCATGCCCATGTCGTAGAAGTGCTGCATCACCACGTCGCCGCCGTCGATCCGGGCGTTGACGAGCGGGAACGCCTTCAGGGCCTCGACGGCCGCTTTCGCGAAGATGGACATGAACCCGAGTTTGACGCCGTGCTTCTTCTCGAACTTCTCGTTGTACTTCGCCCGCAGGTCCATCGCGGCCGACATGTCCACCTCGTTGAAGGTGGTGAGCGTCGCGGTCGTGTTCTGGCTCTCCAGCAGCCGCTCGGCGATCCGGCGACGGATCATCGTCATCGGCTGCCGCGTCTCGCGCGACCCCGGCTTCGCCGGTTTCGGTTCCGCCTTCGGCGTGCCGTTCGTCGCCGGTTCCGGCTTCGCGGGTGCGGACTGATGGTTGACGACATCTTCCTTCGTGATCCGGCCGCCCGGCCCGGTGGGGGTGATCTTCTTCGGGTCGAGGTTTTGCTCGTCGATCATCGCCCGCGCCGCCGGGGACGAGACGACGCCCGCCGGTTCCGGCTTCGGTGCTGCCGCGGCTTCTTTGACTGGTTTCGGGGAGGAGGCGGTCGCAGGGGTTCCGGCGGGATCGACGGAGCCGACGACCTGCCCGATCTTCACCATCTGCCCCGCCGGGACGGTGATCGTCAACACGCCGGCGGCCGGGGCCGCGATTTCGAGCGACGCCTTGTCGGTTTCGAGTTCCAGCACCGGCTCATCGACCTTCACCGCCTGCCCGTTCGCCTTCATCCACCGCGCGATGCGGGCTTCCGTCACCGACTCGCCCGCCGAGGGGACCGTGATCTCGATGGCCATAACAGTTCCCGTGTGTTTCTGTGGAACCCAGAGCGGTAGCGACGGGGTGAGTAACTAACACCCCGTCGCTACCGCTCTGGGTTCCACGATTAGACCTTGACCCCGTGCGCGACGACGTTGCTGCCGTTCTTCCCGGCCGTGACGGCGTAGGCCCCGGTCGCGGTGAATGCTTGTTCGAGCAGTTCCTTCTGCTCGTGCTCGTGGACCTTGTGCGACCCGGTCGCCGGGCTGGCGCTCGCGTCCCGGCCGATGTACTCGACCGGCACGTTCAGCGCCCGCAGCCGCGGCTCCACGAAGAACCACGCGCCCATGTTCTGCGACTCCTCCTGCACCCACCGCCACTCGACGGCCCGCCGGTACTTCGCCAGCACCGCCTCGACCTGCTTCTCCGGCCACGGGTACAGTTGCTCGATCCGCACGACCGCCACCTCGTCCGTGTTCCGCTCCTTCTGCTTCGCGATCAGGTCGTAGTAGACCTTCCCGGTGCAGAACAACACCCGGCGGACGCGGTCGGCCGGGAGCGTGTCGTCGATGACTTCCTGGAACCGGCCGCCGATGAAGTCCTCCACCGGCGAGAGCGGGACGCGGAGCAGGCTCTTGGGCGTCATCACGACGAGCGGCTTGCGGAACTTCCGCTTCACCTGCCGCCGCAGGGCGTGGAAGTAGTTCGCCGGCGTGCTGAAGTTGCACACCTGCATGTTGTCCTCGGCGCACAGTTGCAGGAACCGCTCGAACCGGGCCGACGAGTGCTCCGGCCCGGCCCCCTCGTACCCGTGCGGCAGCAGCAGCACGACGCCGCTGCTGCGGTTCCACTTCGACTCGCCGGAGCTGATGAACTGGTCGATGATGACCTGCGCGCCGTTCGCGAAGTCGCCGAACTGCGCCTCCCAGATGACGAGCGAGTTCGGGTCGTCCAGCGAGTACCCGTACTCGAACCCGAGGACGGCGGCCTCGCTCAGGTTGCTGTCGTAGGCGTCGAACGGGGCCTGCGTCGGGTCGAGGTGCGCGAGCGGGCAGTGCGGCGTGCCGTTCTCGTAGTCGTAGAGGAACGAGAACCGGTGGCTGAACGTCCCGCGGCGGCTGTCCTGCCCGCTCAGCCGGACCGGGTGGCCTTCGAGGACGAGCGACCCGAACGCGAGCGCCTCGCCCGTCCCCCAGTCGATCTTCCCGCGGGCCTTCGTTTCCGTCTTTCGCTTTTCGAGGATGTCCTTCAGCTTCGGGTGGATGGTGAACCCGTCCGGCACGGTCACGAGCTGGTCGGCGATGCGGTCCACGACGGCCGCGGGGATCGCCGTCTCGGACGGCGTGTGGACGAACCGGTTCGTCATGCCGGTCCAGACGCCGGAGAAGCCGCGCATCCCCTTCTTCCGGGGCGGCGACGACCGGGTTTCCGTCAGCGCCTTGTCGAGCTTGTCGCGGAACTCGGCGTCGATGGCGTCGGCCTCGTCCTGCTGGAGCGTGCCGTTCGACACGAGTTGCTTCGTGTAGACGGCCGCGGCGCTCTCCTTCGCGCGGATGAGCCGGTACTCCAGCGGCTGAGTGTACGACGGCTCGTCGCCCTCGTTGTGCCCCCACTTGCGGTAGCAGAACATGTCGATGACCACGTCACTCTTAAACTGCTGGCGGTATTCGAGCGCCAGCTCCGCGACGTAGACCGCGGCCTCCGGGTCCTCCGCGTTGACGTGGAAGATCGGGGCCTGGACGAACTTCGCGATGTCCGTGCAGTACTGGGTGCTCCGCGAGTCCCGCGGGCTGGTCGTGAACCCGATTTGGTTGTTCACGACGACGTGGACCGTGCCCCCGACGCGGTAGCCGGGGAGATTCGCCATGTTCAGCGTCTCGGCCACCAGCCCCTGCCCGGCGAACGCCGCGTCGCCGTGGATCAGGATCGGGATGCCGCGGGTCCGCTCCGCGTCCTTGTGCAGTCGCTGCTTCGCCCGAACCCGGCCCTCGACGACGGGGTTCACCGCCTCCAGGTGGCTGGGGTTCGGGGCGAGGCTGATGTGAACTTTGTTGCCGTCGAGCGTGCCCACGTCCGCGGAGAAGCCCATGTGGTACTTCACGTCTCCGTCGCCGCCGTCCGCGTCCACGTAGTAGCGGTCCTCGAACTCGTTAAAGATTTCCTCGAACGGCTTGTGAAGGATGTTCGCCAGCACGTTCAGCCGGCCGCGGTGGGCCATGCCGACGACGATTTCCTTCACGCCGAGCGACGGGGACTTCTCGACCATCGCCTCCAGGATCGGCAGCAGCGTCTCGCCGCCTTCGAGCGAGAACCGCTTCTGGCCGACGAACTTCGTGTGCAGGAACTTCTCGAACAACTCCGCGTAGTGCAGCGACATGAGCGTGCGAATCTTCTGCCGCGTGCCGAGGAGCGGCTGGTTGAGCCGCGGCTCCATCCGCTTCGCCAGCCACCCGCGGGCCGTGATGTCCTGGATGTGCATGTACTCGACGCCGACGGTGCGGGAGTACGTCTCCTGCAGTTTGTCGAGCAGGTCGCGGAGCTTCATCGGCCCGTCGATGCCGAAGTACATCGACGCATCGACGACGGAATCGAGGTCGTCCGGCGTGAGGTGGAACCGTTCGAGGGAGATGAGCCAGGGTTCCTTGTCCGGGGCGGGCTTGAGCGGGTCGAGGTGGGCGGCGAGGTGGCCAAGGTCGCGATAGGCGGTGATGAGCCGGACGGCCCCGGTTTGCAGGCGCGTTTCGACGTTGAGGGTCGTCCCGGTCCCGCCGGTCCCGCCGATGTTGCCGTTGAACTCGGCCCCGGCGAAGAACGCCTGCCACGTCGCGTCCACGGCCGCCGGGTCGGCCAGCCACTGCCGGTAGGCGTCTTCGACGAGGTCGCGGTTGTGGTGGTTGGCGAAAATCTCGCGATTCATCGCGGCGGCTCCTGCGATCCCCGGCGGAAGAACGGGTCCGGGTCGGACACTCTCAGTTTAGACATAGTACGCGGTTGCCGCGGCGAACACGGGATTCGGCGCGACGGGAAATCACGCGAGCACCTCCCAGTCCGCGGCGTCAAACCCGTCGGCACGGAGCCACCACCCGCGGACCTCCGGCGGGTCGGCCGCGAGGCCGATGATGACGTTCACGACACCGGGGCTGTAGTTCTGTTCCAGGTCGCGGCGGCTGGGAACGGGCGGGGACGCCGGGTGCGAGTGGTAGACCGCGAGAACGTCCGTCCCGAGCGCCCGCATCGCCTTCATCGCCGCGAACATGGCCCGCGGCTCGGAGCGGAACGCGGTCGCGGACGCCAGTTCGTTCACCAACGGGAACCGGGCACGGACGATTCCACGGTCGCCTTCCACACACCCGGCGAGCAACCCGCAGCACTCGAGCGGCCGCTCTGCGCGGGCGTGCGCGAGCATTTCCTCGAAGACCGGCCGCGGAATCACGAGACGGAACGGGGGCATCGTTCGTAATTCTATCCCCTGAGAATTGCCGTTCCGCCGAGGTATCGGGCCGATGACCACTCTCGCAGACCTGAATGGCCAGACCGTCGCGTTCGCCGCCTCCGGGGGGCTGGACTCTTGCACCGTCACGAAGTGGCTGTCCGAACACGGCGTCCGGGTCGTCGCGTTCACCGCCGACATCGCGCAGCCGGACGAGACGGACTTCGCCGAGATCGAGCGGCGGATGCGGGCCAGCGGCGCGGCCGACTACGTCGCCATCCCGCTGCACGAGATGATCGCCGAGGCCGGGATCGAGGTCATCCAGTTCCAGGCCAAGTACGAGGGCGACTACTGGAACACGACCGGCATCGGCCGGCACGTCATCGTCGCCGGCATCATCCCGGAGATGAATAAGCGGGGCATCAAAGTCCTGGGCCACGGGGCGACCGGCCGCGGGAACGACCAGGTCCGGTTCCAACTCTGCACGAACATGCTCGACCCGACGGTGAGCGTCTACGCCCCGTGGCGGGACGAGGCGTTTCTCGGCAAGTTCCGCGGACGGTCCGAGATGATCGACTACTGCGAGAGCCACAAGCTACCGATCAAGGCGTCCCGGTCCGCCCCGTACTCGACGGACGCGAACCTGCTGGGTCTGACGCACGAGGCCGGGCAGTTGGAGCACCTGACGACCGGCCCGTGGTTCGTCACACCCGGCATGGGCGTGAAGCCGGAGCAAGCCCCGGACAAGGCCGAGGAGGTGATCGTCACGTTCGAGCACGGCCGCCCGGTGGCGATCAACAACATCGCCGTGTCCGCCTTCCAGGCGATCCGCACGGCCAACGAGATCGGCGGGCGGCACGCGGTCGGGATTTGCACGCACCTCGTCGAGAACCGGTTCGTCGGGATCAAGTCCCGCGGCGTGTACGAGGCCCCCGGCATGGAGTTGCTCGGCACGGCGTTCAAATACCTGCTGCAACTCGTCCTCGACCGCCGCAGCCGGGAGCTGTACGACGCGCTCTCGCCGTTCGTGGCGAAGCAAATCTACCAGGGGTACGGGTTCGACCTGGCGACGCACATGGCCCGCGAGGCGATCAAGCCGATCCTGCGTCTCTTGAACGGCACGATTTCTCTGAAGCTGTACAAGGGGAACGTGTCGTTCGCGTCGGCGGGCAGCGTGCCGCACCAGATGTACTCGGAGTCGAACGCCTCGATGGAGGCGATCGGGGAGTTCAACCACGCGGACAGCGAGGGGTTCCTGCGGGTGCTGCAAGTGTCGGCGCGGGCGCTGGCGGCGAACGGGCAGGTCACGCCGCCGACGTGGGCGAAGGGCTGAGGCGGTTACTTTTCTTCGACCGGCTTCGGCAGCTTCGTCACGTCCGCGCCGGCGTCGGTGGTCCGCCACGTCGTGAGGTCGGCGGATTCCACCTCGGCCTTCACGTCCTCCGGCTTGACCGTCCGGAGGCGACTCGACGTTAGGCTGGCCGCGTACCGCACGCGGCCGGTCCGCCCGGTTTCGCCGGTGAACCGCAGCCACTTCTCCACGTCCCACTCCGTCGAGCGGCCGGTCGATGCGGACCGCAACTCGACGAGCGGGTCGAAGTTCCCGTAGACGTTCGCGTTGTCGCCGCGCCAGACGAGCGAACTGCCGGGTTCAGCCGTCGCGTCCGCGTCGGCAAAGAGCAGCATCGCGGACAGGCTCCGCCGCCGGGTGCTAGACGCGAGCAGGCTCCGTTCGCACGTCACGTCGAGGCCGAGGACGCGGCCGGCCCCGCCGCGGAGTTCCATCAGGTGGCCGGTCGTCGCGGCCGTCACGTTCCGCCACCGGACCGCGGCCCGCGACATCGACACGTCCCGGAGGGCAGCGTCCGCGGACAGGACGGCACCATCGAGGGCGAACGCGCAGTTCTCAACCGTCCAGTCGAACGGCCGCGGCGACCTGACCGTCACGCCCTTGCCGCGGCCGCGGACGAACGTGTTTTCCATCCGCAGCTTCGGCAGCGCCGGGTCGCTCGCGCCGACCTTCATCTCGCGGGTCGGCTCCGACAGCACGACGACGGAAACCGCGTCGTCGTCCTTCTCCTCCAGCGTGACCGTGCAGTTCTTGAAGGTGCAGGTCGTGCCGCCGGCCATCGTGACGACCGCCGCCCGCCCGCCGAGTTGTACGTGGACGCCGGAGAACGTGAGTTCGCCGTCCACGAGCGGGAAGAGGCTGGCGTCCGGCCTACGGACCGTGTCCTCGGACGCAACCAAGATCGGAGTGAACCCATCGAAAGGCGCGATCGTCGCCCGCAGCGTCTTCTCCGCCAGCAGCGAGACCGGCACGCGGCCGTTCTGTGCGACGAGCAGCGTCTCGCCCGGTTTCAGGTCCTCGAACGCCTTCGCGACGGTCGGGTAGACCCGCGACTCGGCGTCCTCCGGCGTCGCGTCCGGGTGGACGACGCGCTGCCCCGCCTTCGGCGTCACCGGCAGCGCCGGGCGGCCGGGCGGCCATCCGCCGCCGTAGATCGGCTTCGACCCGTCCGCCTGGTGCATCCGCAGGCCGAGGACGTGCGGCGGGCCGCTCGCCCGCAGCCGCTTCTCGTTCAGGTTCAGCACGAACGCGGACCACGGGTTCGCCGTCGTCAGCAGCGGCCGCGGGTCGGCGACGGCCCACGGCGGGTTCGCGAGTTGGATCGGCCGCGGGTCGCTCGGCGGGGCCGTCACGCGAAAGTAGGCGTTCGCCGGCTGCCCGTCGGCGGTCAGCAGGTGGAAGGCGTCGAGCGTTTGCTCGGACCGCAACACGACGGGCAACGTGCCCTTCATGTCCATCCCCGGCATCATAAACTTCTCGTCCGGCACGCTCGTGTCGGCGAACACGCACGCCGCGAGGGACACCGGGCAGGTCGCGCGCGGGTCGGCGGTGATGGCGGCCCCGCCGCGGTCGAACATGAACGTGCAGGACGCGAACCGCAGCGCCGGCTCCTTCGGCGGCGACGGCGGCGGGTCGTCCTCGTCGCCGACCCACACGACGGCCGACTGGTGCGGGCCGAACCCGACCTCGGAGACGGTCGCGTCCGTCCCTTCGAGTAACCGGAGGCCGACGCCCTGCAACCCGATGTCCACCAGCGAGTTCTTCAGGACGAACGTGGTGGGACGGGCCGTGTCGTACCCCACGGCGAGGCCGACGATCCGGTTGCGGCGGGATTCCGGCGTCGTGCGGATCAGGCAATTCTCGACCTCGGCCCGGCCGACGTTCTCGAACAGCACGCCGACCGGGTCGTCGTCCGGCTGCTCGTCGAGCGCGAGGCGGTCCACGATCTGAACTTCCACGCCGCGCAGCGTAACCCGGCCCACGTCCCGGAACGTGATCGTGCCCGGCCGCGTGCCCTTCTCCGCCGGCGGACTCGCCGCGAGCCTCAGAACGGGGCGAACGCCGTCGGTCCGGTCCGCGGGGAACGGTTCGGGTTCGATGACGACTTCCTTGCCGGTGACGAGGATGCCGTCGTTCAAAGTCGTGAGGTCGTAGACCGCGCCGGGTCGGAGTTGGACGAGCGCCTTCCCCCCCTGCTTGACGAGGCTCTCGGCGAGTCCGCGGGCGTCGGCGACGCGGCCCGTCCGCACCTCCGGGTTGGTCGCGTTGCCATTCCCGACCGGCGGCGCAGGCGGATCGCCCTTCTGCGGCGGCGGCTCTTGCCACGGGGCGACGGAGGCGTTCGGCGTCGGCCCGGCGAGGCTCACGTACAGGATCGCGGCCACGGCCAGGACGGCGAACGTGAACAGCCAGGCGAGCGTCAGCCGCGGCGGGACGGGGGCGTGCGGGGCCGCGAACTGCGACGACGGCTGTGGGAACGGGACGACGCCGCTCTTCACGACCGCGTCCGGGCCGAGTAACATCGTCAAGTCGGTCGCGAGGTCGGCCGGGCTTTGATACCGGTAGTCCGGCTTCTTCGCCATCATCTTCGCTAGCACCATCGCCAACCCGTCCGGCACGGCCGGGTTCAGGTCGCGGGGGTCGGTCGGGCTTTCGTTCTCGTGGGCGTACAGTTTCTTCGCCGCCGTCCCCTCCGGGACTGGCGGTCGACCGGTGAGGGCGTGGTAAAAGGCGCAGCCCAGTGAGTAAATGTCGCTGCGGATGTCCGCCCGCCGCGGGTCGAGCGCCTGCTCCGGCGAGATGTAGTCGAACGTGCCGAGGGTGACCCCGGACTGCGTGACGCCGCCGTTGACGCTGTGCCCGTCCAGGTGGCGGGCCAGCCCCATGTCCACGATCTTCGCCTTCCCGTCCGGCGTGATCAGGATGTTCGACGGCTTGATGTCCCGATGGATCACCCCGCGGTCGGCGGCGTGGGCGAGGCCGGAGGAGAGTTGCAGCAGGTAGTGAATGGCGTCCGTTGCCGAAAGGCGGCCGGCCCGGTCGATCCGCTGGCGGAGGTTCTCCCCCTCGACGAACTCGAACGCGATGAAGTGGAGGTTGCGGTCCTCGCCGCAGAAGTAAACCCGCGCGATGTTCTCGTGGTCGAGTTTCGCCGCGGCGCGGGCTTCGAGCTTGAACCGCGTGACCGCCTCGCTATCGCGGGCCGTCGCCGGAGGCAGAATCTTCAGCGCGACGATGCGGCCGAGGTCCACGTCGCGAGCCTTGATCACGGTCGCCATGCCGCCCGCGCCGATGGCCTCCATCAGCTCGAAGTTGCCGAGCCGCGAACCGGGCGTCAGCGCCGGAACCTGCAACTCGTTCGGGCTGGCGGTGATGACGGTCGGGAAGTCGTCCGTGTTGTTCGGGCCGTCCTCGGCCAACAGGTCGGGCGTCGCGGAGACGGCCGTGAGGCGGACGAGGGAACTGTTCTTCAGGTTGAGGGTGGTCGCCTTGTTGGGTGTGTTCGCCCGGCCGCTCGAACCGGGTTGCGGCTCGTCGGGTGGGCGGTTCGGATCGCGTTCCGGCGGCGTGTGCATTCCGATGACACCACGGCCGCGGGCCACCCCGCGACGATTTCGGAAAAGATCGCCCGATCCGTTCGGGCAAAGACGTTCCTCGACGCACCTCGGTAGGGGATGTGAGCTTTGTTTCTCTCGAACCGTGCGGAGGAACCGCTCCTGATTGATTGATGACGTGCTGAGAGTATAGCCTGTGGCCCGGCCGTTTGTCAATTCGGGCAAGGCGGTGAAGTTGCGTAGGGGGAAAGAAAAACGACGGGCCGAACGGCCCGTCGTCGAAGGTTTTCGTGACCGGAAAACTTACTCCTCCGCGTCGCCACCCTGGCCCGGCAGTTGGAACAGCGGGCCGGCCGACCCGGTGCCGCCGCGGAGGTCCTTCTTGCCTTCCGGCTTCCCGCCGCTGCTCGGCTTGTTGTCCCCGCCCATGAGTTCCTCGGGCAGGTCGTCCGGCACGGTCGGGTCGTCCACGTTCTTCATGCTCAGGCCGATCTTCCGGTCCTTCGTATCGACGCGGAGGACCTTCACGTCCACCTCGTCGCCGACCTTCACGACCTCCTCCGGCGACTCGATCTTGTTCTCGCTCAGCTCGCTGATGTGCAGCAACCCTTCGAGGCCCGGTTCGAGTTCGACGAAGACGCCGAAGTTCGTGAGCTTCGTGATCTTCCCCTTGACCTTCTGGCCGGGGCGGAACCGGTCGGGGATGTCCCCCTCCCACGGGTCCTTGCCCATCTGCTTGAGGCCGAGGGCGACCCGCTTCCGCTCCTGGTCCACGCTGAGGACGACGCAGGTGACCTTTTGGCCCTTCTGCACGACCTCGCTCGGGTTGGACACCTTACGCACGTAGCTCATGTCGCTGACGTGCAGGAGGCCGTCGATCCCCTCCTCGATCTCGATGAACGCGCCGTAGTTCGTCAGGTTGCGGACGACGCCGGACACCTGCATCCCGGTCGGGTACTTCTTCGCCACCTCGTCCCACGGGTTCTGCTGGCACTGCTTCATGCCGAGCGAGATTTCCTTCTTGTCGTGGTTGATCTTGAGGACCTGGACCTCGACCTTGTCGCCGATGCTCAGGACCTCGTTCGGGTGGCTGATCCGCTTCGTCCACGACATCTCACTGATGTGAACGAGGCCCTCGATGCCCGGCTCCAGCTTCACGAACGCGCCGTAGGGCATGATGTTAACGACTTCGCCTTGGTGCTTGCTGTTCTCCGGGTACTTGGCCTCGATGTCCTGCCACGGGGACGGCGTCTTGTGCTTGAGCGACAGCGCGATCTTCTGCCGCTCCTTGTCGATGTGCAGGATGTAAACTTCGAGTTCCTGCTCGATCTTCACCACGTCGTGCGGGTTGGTGACGCGGTGCCAGCCCATGTCCGTGATGTGCAGCAGGCCGTCGATGCCGCCGAGGTCCACGAACGCGCCGAACTCGGCGATGTTCTTGACGATCCCCTTGCGGACCTGCTTCTCCTGCAGCTCCGACATGAGCTTGTCGCGTTGGACCGTGCGGCGGTCCTCGATCAGCTTGCGGCGGCTGACCACGATGTTCCGCCGCTGCTCGTCGATCTTGAGGATCGTACACTCGATCGTCTGGTCGATGTACAGGCCGATGTCCGGCGGCCGGCGGATGTCCACCTGGCTCGCGGGCAGGAAGACGTTGACGCCGATGTTGACGAGCAGCCCGCCCTTGATCTTCTTGAGCACCTTGCCGGAGACGACGTCGCCTTCCTTATGCTTGGCAAGAACGTCGTTCCACTCCTTCTGCCGCTTCGCCTTGCGGTAGGAGAGGGAGATCGTGCCGTTCTCGTCCTCGACCGTTTCCAGGAGGACTTCGACCTGGTCGCCGACCTTCGGGTAGTTGGCCGCGTCCGTCCCCTCTTCCCGCCACTCGTCGATGCGGATCAGCCCCTCGGACTTGTAACCGATGTCGATGACGACATCTTCGCCGCGAATCTCGACGACCTTGCCGGTGACGATCTTGTTCGCCTCGTAGTCCTTGTCGGACTGCTTGATCCACTCCGCGATTTCGTTCTCGAAGACGCTCTCGAGTTGTTCTTCGGCTTCCATCGGCGCGTCGTACTGACGCATCAAGTTACGATTGACCATAGTGATGAGGGAGACGGCGGCCCGGCCGCGGGTTCGCGGGACCGAGCTGGCGACCAACGGGGAAATAGGAATCGACCACCGGCGGGCCGCGCGGCCCGCACCGTCGGGGGTTGAGTGGAAATTCTAGTGAAATGTCCGGTTCGGCAACAGTCGAACCGTCGGAACGCCCTTATTGAGCGGGTTTCCCCGCCTTCTTCCGGGGTTTCTTCTGTCGGGCCGGGAAGTCCGGCGACCCGTTCGTCTCGGCCGGGGTCGGGAGGCTATCCACCGGGGGTGCGGTCACGGTCGGCTTGTTTTGGTCGTCGACGAACACGACGACCGGCTTGTACTTCTTGGCGTCCTTCGTCTTCAACTCCGTGAACGTGGCGATGATGACGAGGTCGCCCTTCTTGACGAGGTGCGCCCCGCCGCCGTTCACCTGCATGACGCCGCTGCCCCGCTCCCCGGCGAGGGCGTAGGTCGTCAGCCGCTGGCCGTTCGTCACGTCCCAGACGTGAATCTGCTCGTTCGGCAGGATGTCGGCCGCGTCGAGCAGGTCGGCGTCGATCGACAGGCTGCCCTCGTAATCGACGTTCGTGTCCGTGACCGTGGCCCGGTGGATCTTCGACTTCAGCATGGTTCGACGCATGACGACACCCGAGGACTTGATTTCCTCCCATCTTACGAAGTGCGGCGAACCGGCGGAAACGAGGCCGGCCTGGTTTCGGGCGAAACCAGGCCCCCAAGAGGCGCACGAAAAGCGGTCAGTCGTCGTCCCGTTGGCCCCGCGGCTTCGCCAGCCCGGCCTTCTCCATGAGCGATTGCGCGAAAACGTCTTCGACCTGGTCGCCGGTGTTCTCGATGAACTCCGCGGCCGTGGCCGTCAGGTGGTACTGTATCCGGAACTCGTGCTTCGAGATGCTCACGAGGTCGTTCGGCTTGAGCAGCTTGTTCGTGCTAATCCGCTCGCCGTTGACCTTCGTGCCGTTCTGGCTCCGCAGGTCGCGGACGTACCAGACGCCGGCCTTGAAGGTGAACTCGCAGTGCTGGCCGGACACGTTCGAGAAGTCGAGGGCGATGTCGTTCGACTTCCGCCGGCCGACGGTCATGACCTCGCGGTTCAGCACGATGGCGTCGCCGCCGCCGATGGGAACCAGTTCCCCGAGTTGTTGCGCCATGTTGTTCGACCCACGACGTATAGGGGGCGAGAAACTTCTTCCAATATATCGTGGGACCGGGGCGGAAAAATGCAAATCCGGAACGGGGCGCGGGCGGGGTTTCGGCCCCGCCCGCGGGCGTTGCTTACCGACCGGGGGCCGGGAAGTACGGGTTGGCCGGGGCGGCCGTCGGCGGGGCGTAGTACGCCCCTTGCAGCGGGGCCGGGGTCATGAAGTGGGCGTTGTACGGCCAGTACAGGTACCACGGGGCGGCCTGGAACGCGGGGAGCGGCTTCTTGTCGAGCAGCTTCGCGAAGAACCCCTGGCGGACTTGTTGGTTCGGGACGGCGCTGAACGGGCCGCCCGCGGCGGACGCGGACCCGGCGAACGCGGCCAGCAGGCCGACCGACAGAATGAGCTTCTTCATGTTTGTCCTCTCGGCGGTTTCGATCCATCGAAACATGGCGCACTCCCTGCGAGCGCGCCGAGATGGTCTGACCTACTACTCTTCCCGATGATTTCCGTTTTGCCAGCGAGGGCGAAGAAAACGCGCCGCGCCGCGGTGGCCAGTTGCCGGTCGAATCGGAGGCGTGTGCTTTCTCGTCCCGACCGGCGAACCTTACCGGCGTTACTTCGTTTGCCCCGTGAGCACGCCCGTGGTGGTCGGCGGGAGGGAAACGACCGCTCCGCCTTGAGCCGGCGTCGCTAGGGCGACGTGTCCGGTCGCGCACCCGCCGCTCGCGCATCCGGCAGAACCGTCACAACCGGCGACGCCGCACCCGGCCCCGTGCTTGCCGCACTTCCCGAGGCTCAGCCCGCCGCCGCACTTGTTAGCCAACGGGTTGACGCGGTGGAAGACGTTCTTCAGCGTGCTGACGGCGTACTGGCCCCAACCGCCGCCGCCCAGCCCGTGCTTGCCGCACTGGCCCTGCGGGGCGTTGTACTGCAGGTTCGCGGTCCAGGGGCCGTACGGCTCGAACGGGTAGTAGCCGGAGTACGGGCCGTAGTTGTACAGCGGGCCGTGGAAGTGGATGCGGCTGAGGAAGCCCATGCAGAACCCGCCGCAGCCGAACGGCGGGAAGTGCGGGTGGGCCGGGCCGCCGGCGAACACGGCCGGGATCGTCCCACCGGCGTAGCAGTTGCCGCCGGCGAGGCCGTTGCACTGAGCCTGGGCGGACTTGGCGTCGATCAGCAGTGCGGGAAGTGCGAGCAGAGCCGCGAGGAGCAGGCGCTTCATCGGGTGCGTCCTATGCACGAGGTTCGAGCGGACGGGGCCGACCTCCGGCCGTCCGTGGACGGGGAATTCTTCCCGCTAAACGGCCGTTCGCAACCGATTCCCGCGAGTTATCCGACCCGATTCCCGACGGGAGATGCGGTAGGCGAAGGCTAACCGCGCACCCTGGCAGAGAGGGTTCCGTCGGCCCGACTGGTGCATCTCGTGAGACCGGCCGACCGGCGCAACCGGGACAGGTCGTCGATTGAAACCGTTCGACTCCCGACGCGGCTGTCGGGGCCGTGGCAATCGCTACCGCCGGAACTGCCGAGGCCGAGTTCGCCGGCCCACCGCCGTAGTTCGAGCGTCCGCGTGTAGGTCGCCGCCGGGAACGCGACCTCCACGGCATCGAGGCCGAGGTCGCGGAGCTGGACGAGTTCATCGAACGTCATCTCCGCCGACGGGTGGGCCAAACTCGTGACGCCTCCGGCGGCGTGAACGCGGGCGATCACTTCTGAAATCGCGACCTCCCGCAACTTCGGAACGTGGGCAGCGAGCGGGATGAGGAATCGGCGGAATGCGTCGTGCCGACTGCGGACGTGCCCAGTGGCCATCAATAGGTCCGCGAGGTGTCGTCGGCCGAGGCTCGGCGATCGGGCACGGACGGCATCGACCGCCGGGGTCGGGATCGCCCTCCCCTGCCCCGCTAGGCGGTCGAGGTAGGTTTGAAATCGCGTCCTACGGCAACTTTGGAGGTGTTCGAGCATTCCCTGGAACGCCGCGTCTTCCTCGGTGAAGTAGGCCAGAAGATGGTAGTCGCGGTTGCCCTGATGGGTGGTAATCTCGACGCCGGGCACGATCTCGATGCCGTACCCGTTCTCGCGACAGGCCGCACGAGCGAGGGCCACGCCCGCGGTCGTGTCGTGGTCGGTGATCGCGACGGCCTTCAGCCGGGCTTGCGCCGCGAACGCGACGATCTGAGATGCGGTGTAGTCGCCGTCGCTCGCGGACGTGTGGACGTGTAGATCGACGACATCCGGCCGGGCCAGCGCCGCCGCTTGCCGACACAGCGCCGTGAACGGCTGGCGGCGGGGCATCACTCCACCGGCGCGACGGCGGCGGGCTTCGCGGCGTTGTGCCGCTTCACGATCTTGTCGAGGATGCCGTTGACGAACCCCGGCGAGTCGGCCGACCCGAACCGGCGGGCCAGCTCGATCACCTCGTCGATGGCCACCGCCGGCGGCGTCGGCTCGGCGGCGTGCAGCATCTCGTAGGTCCCGATCCGCAACAGGTTGCGGTCCACCGGCAGCATCCGGTGGATCCGCCAGTTGTCGGCCGTCGCCGCGATGCTCTTGTCGATCTCGGCCTGGTGGTTAACCACTTCGTCGTAGATGGTCAGGCAGAACGACACGGCCTCGCGGTCGTCGCGGAGGCGGTCCTTCGCGAACCGCTCGATGGCGGGCCGGCCGACGGGCTTCGGGTTCTGGTCCTTCTGAAACAACAATTGCAGCGCCACTTCGCGGGCGCGGGACCGGCGAGTCATACGGTCACGTCCTCATTTTCACTTTCCCAGTAGTGTATCGAAACGGCCGGCCGACGTTCTAAAACGACACCCCTCCCGAGGACCGAGTGATGCCCCGCTTCCGCGTCGCGATCGCCGACTTCATCAACGACGACCTCGCCACCGAGAAGGCCGCCCTCGGCGACATCGCCGACGTGATCGCCTACGACGCGGCTTCGGAAGACGACCTCGCCGGCAAGATCGAGTCGGCCGACGCCGTGATGCTCTACCACAACATCGCGCTGACCGCGAAGACGGTCGGCCGGCTCACGAACTGCAAGCTCATCGTCCGGTGCGGCGTCGGGTTCGACAACGTGGACCGGAAGCTGGCCCGCGAGCGGGGCATTCCCGTGGCGAACGTGCCGGACTACGGCACGGAGGAAGTCGCGGACTCGGCCGTCGGCATGATGCTCGCGCTGACCCGCGGCATCAACCTCTACAACAACCGGCTGCAACGGAACGACGGGCCGTGGTCGTACACGCAGGCCGGCCACCTGCTCCGGCTCCGCGGTCGGGTGTTCGCGATCCTCGGCCTCGGCCGGATCGGGATCGCCGCGGCGGAACGGGCGAAGGCGTTCGGCATGAGCGTCATCTTCTTTGACCCGTACCAGCCGGACGGCATTGACAAGGCCATCGGCGTCCGGCGGGTCGAGACGCTGGAGGAGTTGTTGGAATCGGCGTTCGTCCTTAGTCCGCACTGCCCGCTGACGCCGGAGACGCGGCACATCGTCAACGCGAAGGCGGTCGCGCGGATGCCGAAGGGTTCGTACCTCGTGAACACGTCCCGCGGGGACGTGGTGGACCTGGCGTGCATCCCGGACGCGCTCGCGTCCGGTCAGCTCGCCGGCGCGGCCATCGACGTGCTGCCGCACGAGCCGCCGCCGGCGGACCACCCGCTACTCGTCGCGTGGCGCGACCCGAAGCACCCGGCCCACGACCGGCTGATCGTGAACCCGCACGCGGCGTTCTACTCGGAGGAGGGGCTGAACGACATCCGCGTGAAGGGTTCCGCCGCGTGCCGCCGGGCGCTGCTCGGCCAGCCGCTGCGGAACGTGGTGAATTGAGCGGCCGACTTCCGAAGTCCGGCTTCGACTTCGGAAGTCGATGCGGAAGAGTGGCGTCTGCGGTCACGACGAAGGCCGGCGCGACGATCGACTTCCGAAGTCGAAGCCGGACTTCGGAAGTCGGGGCCTACGCCGCCCTTCGCACCAATTCGATTCCGCCGCGGGTTACCCGCTCGACGTACCCGAATAACTCGTCCTCGTACCGGCCGGCGTTGAACGGAAGCGCGTTCCGGCGCGCCGCCCGCGGGTCGAATCGGTCAGCGATCCGCTCGAACCGCTCGATGCCGTCGATGACGGATTCGACCGTTTGCTCCTCGAAGAACACGCCGGTCGCGTCGCCGCCGTTGCCGCCACGAATCGTTTCCGTGCTCCCGCCGCGGCCGAACGCGACGACCGGGCAGCCGCACGCCTGCGCCTCGACCGGCACGATGCCGAAGTCCTCTTCCGCCGGGAACAGCACCGCCTTCGCCCGCCGGTAGTGGTCGCGGATGATCTCCTCCGGCTGCCAGCCGAGGAACCGCACCGTCGGCCCGGCGAGGCGGCGGAGCTTCTTCTCGTCCTGCCCCGTGCCGATCACCACGAGCTTCTTCCCCAGTAGGGTGCAAGCCTCGACCGCCAAGTCGAACCGCTTGTACGGCGCGAACGCCGAGACGATGAAGTAGAAGTCTTCCCGCCTCGCCTCCGACGGCGTGTAGAAGTCGGTGTCCGCCGGCGGGTAGATGACGACGCTGTCGCGGTCGTAGCAGTCCCGGATGCGCCGCTGGATCGTCCGGCTGATCGCGACGAAGTGCGTCACGCGGTCGGCGGTCCGCCGGTCCCACTCCCGGAGGCGGCCGAGCAACTGTTCGACCGCGGCCGTCTTCAGGTTCGCGAACCGCCCGTTTCGGAAGTAGGCGTCCCGCATGTGCCAGGCGTACCGCATCGGGCTGAAGCAGTAGCTGACATGCGGCACCCCCGGCGGGGGGACCGCCGCCTTCGCGACGCAGTGGCTGAAGCTCAGCACGAGGTCGCAGTCCGGGATCCGCCAGTTCGCGGCCGCCGGGAACGCCGGGAGCAGGTAGCGGTAGTACCGGTGGACGCCGGGCAGCCGGTCGAGTGCACTCGACCGCGGCCGCAGCCGCTCGATCGCCCGCGACACCGACCCGCGGCGGTGGAACAGCGTGAACAGCGTCGCGTCCGGCCACCGCTGGCAAGCCGGCTCGAGGCACTTCTCGCCGCCGCGCATCCCGGTCAGCCAGTCGTGGACGAGAACGACGCGATTCATGGCGCTCCCCTGGCGTAAGTCGCCCGCGATGGTAATCGGTAACGGTCGAATCCGGGAAGCCGAACCGGGCGGCGGGATTTGTCGATTATTCCGACAAGGCGAGATACGATATTTCAACGCCCGGCCGTCGATCTCGTCCGCCGACGTTTGGCCCGAAACGGCCCGCGAGAGTTGCGTAAGGTGTGTTATCGTTGTAAGTTGAAGGGAATTCGTCCGGGACCGCGAACGGCGTCATTACCTTGACATGGGGCCGAAATCCCTAGATGTTATCATCACGCAACGCGCGTAAGCCCCGGCCGAGCCGGATCACGACCGATCGCACCCGTCATTCCCGGACCGGCCGCAGTTGCTGAGAAGCGAGGACGACATGGCGTTTACCCTTTCCATCGGCAAGTGCAGCCTGCTGGGCAACTACCGCGAGAACAACGAAGACTCGATTGACGTGAAGCAGTTCCCGGACATGATCGTGTCCGTGGTGGCCGACGGCATGGGCGGGCAGGCGGCCGGCGAGATCGCCAGCAAGCGGGCCATCGAGATCATCCCCCGCGAACTCCGCAAGAACCTCACCGCCCACCTGAACGGCGAGGGCGTGAAGTCGGTCACCCGCCGGGCCATCGCCCAGGCGAACGAAGAAATCATGGCGATGGGCGCGCTCGACAAAGACATGAAGAACATGGGCACGACCGTCGTCATGGCCATCTGGCGGAAGGGCAGCGAGCTGTTCATCACCGGCGTCGGCGACAGCCGGTGCTACATGATCCGCAGCAAGAAGATTCAGCAACTCACGGTCGATCACTCCCTGGCCCGCGCCCTCGTCGAGGCGAAGACGATCTCCGAAGCCGAGGCGAAGGACCACCGGTTCAAGAACGTGCTGTGGAAGTACCTCGGATCGAAGGAAGTCGGCGACGGGCCGGACGTGATTAACGTCCAAATCCAGGCCGGCGACCGGTTCCTGCTCTGCACCGACGGGCTGACCGGGGCCGTGAACGACGACCAACTCGCCAGCTTCATCGCGCAGCAGACCGACATGCAGGCGTGTGCGGAAGCGCTCGGCCAGTTGGCGCTCGACTCCGGCTCCCGCGACAACGTGTCGTGCGTGATGATCGAAGTCCAGGAAACGAACTGACGATCCGCTCAAATCGAAGCGGCCGGGAGGCTCCTCCCGGCCGCTTTCGTTTCTACTCCGTCCGCTCGCGGAGAACCGTCGGCAGGTCCGCAACCCGCGTCCGGCGGTCGATGTAGTCCGCCGGGGCCGGCGTCGCGCCCAGCCGCTCGTGGTCGATCTTGCCGGTCAGTTCCTCGTAGACGTGCTTCACGTTGTCCTTGTTGTCCTTCGCCGCCACGCCGGTCCACTCCTTGTACCACGGCAGGTCCAGCCCGTCCGTGATGTCCGCGAGCGACTTCTTCGCGTCGATCCCCTTCTGCACCTCGGCCCGCATCTCCGCGAAGTACCGCTTCTGGGTCGCGAGCAGTTCCTTCCCCGTCGGCTTCCCGTGGCCGGGGCAGACGATCTCCACGTCGAGCTTCTCCATTTTCTCCAGCGACTTCACCCACGACGCCGAGTTGGAGTGGCCCATGAAGTTGAACGACCCGTTCACGCACGCGTCCCCGGTGCAGAGAATCTTGTGCTTCGGCAGGTACGCGACGGCGTCCCCGCTCGTGTGGCTGTGGCCGAAGTGGTGGAACTCGACCCGCTGCGTGCCGTCGTCCAGCACGTACGTGTCGTCGAACGGGATGTCCACCTGCTTGAGCGTACTCTCCCGCACGTCCTTGCGGCCCTTCGCCTGGTCTTCCCACTGCTTCGGGCCGTTCACCTTCAACAGCCGGGCGGCGTTCGTGTGCGCGACGATCTGCGCCCCCTCCTTCGCCCACACGCTGTTGCCGTAGGCGTGGTCGCCGTGGTGGTGCGTGTCGAGGACGTACTTGATCGGCAGCTTCGTCGTCTTCTTGATGTCCGCGATCACGTCGGCCGCCTCTTTCGGGAAGTTCGCGTCGATGACGACGACGTACTCCTTGAAGACGACCCAGGTGTGGTTCGAGCCGCCGAACGGGATCGCCTTGTCGGTCGCGCTGATCGACGAGTACCGGAAGAAGACGCCGGGGGCGAGTTCCTTCACGTCGTTGAACTTCATGTCCGGGACGGCGGCCTTCTTGTCCGCCCCGTCGGTCGTGGGGTTCGAGAGGAAGACGGCGGCCGCGAACGCGGCGGCGACGGCCCCGGCCAGAGCAACACGGCGTAGCATCGGAGGTTCCTACTGGTGGGAGGTGGACTTCGCGAGGATAGCCGATCCGCCGGCCCGTCGCAACCGTCGGAATGGCGAGAACCGTCGGGATCGGACCGTCGTAGAAAAAATGACGGCAAGCAAAAGATTCCGCGCTTCGATCTTGACGGTGGGCGGTTGATTTCGTATCGACCTGACCCAAGAATTGCATAAACCTCTCGCGTCATCTTCCGTCCCTGGAGGGTTCCGCCATGTGGGAGCCAGCCCCGGACCATCCGCTCCGCCGGATGTTCGCCGGGTTCACCGAGCACGCCTTCTTCACCCGCTTCGGCCTCGCCGACCCGCCGCTCGTCGATTACCTCTCTTCGCTACTGACGCGGTTCGTCCACGCGGACGACATCTACCGCCTCCGCGACGGCCACGGCCGGCCGATTACCGAGGTCGCCGCGATGCTGACCGAGGCCGACGGGCTGCCGGAGGGCGGCCGCACCCGCCGCGAGTACTTCCGGCACATCGGCGACGTGAGCCTGTTTTGGACCGGCCTGTTCCCGGAGGCGATCGAGCGCGACCGGACCGGCTGGGGTCAACACGCCGTCCTGAACTACACGACGTTCGGCAAGCGGTCGTACCTGATCGCCAGCCGGTTCGAGGGCGAGAGGTATTCCGACGAAGCGCCGGTGCTGAAGCGGCTGAGCGAGCAGTTCGAGCTGTGCGCGACCGGCCTGCGGGAAGTCCGCCGCGAGTGGGAGGAAGCCGACGGGCCGCACGACGGGCGGATCATTCAGTGACCGCTATATAGCCGCCGGCTTGCCGGCGGGGTTTTGGGCGTCGCGAAACCCCGCCGGCAAGCCGGCGGCTATCTATCACTTCGTCGGCATGACGAAGTCCGCGATCCATAGCTGCGTCGGCGAGCGGCCGTCGCGGCTGCTCGTCCACATCACCTTCGCGTAGTCCGGGCTGAACACCGGCAGCACGTCCTGCCCCGGCGCGTGCGTGATCCGCGTGGTCGCCCCCGTCTCGATGTTCATCCAGTACAGGTCGTAGTTCGGCCGCTTCGTCTCGTCGCCGTGGTCCGCGGCCGTGTAGATGATGTGCTTGCCGTCCTTGTACCAGTACGGTGCCCAGTAAACCCATTTGTCGTTGTCCGTCAGCGCTTTCTCGCCGGAGCCGTCCGCGTTGACGACGTACAGTTGCAGCCGGTCCTTCTCCTTGCGGTCCGACCGGAAGATCACCTTCGTCCCGTCCGGGCTGAAGAACGGGCCGCCGTTATAGCAGTTGAGCGCGGTCGTGATCGCCTTCGCCCCCGTTCCGTCCGCGTTCATGACGTAAATCTGCACGTTCCCCGCGGACCCGGAGCTGTAGACGATCCGCTTCCCGTCCGCCGAGTAGCTGCCCTCGGCCGTGTAGACCTTCGCGGTCGGCGTTAGGCACTTGAGGTCCGACCCGTCCGGGTTCGCCTCGTAGATCTTCATGTGCGGGTCGAAGTCCCACGAGTACCGCCGCCGCTTGCCGGCCTTCGCTTCTTCCTCCCGCTGCCGGTATTCCGCGGCCTGGTGCTTGTCCGTCTCCGGGTCCTCGTGGCTGGACGCGAAGATGACCCGCTTGCCGTCCGGCCGGAAGTAGGCGCACGTCGTCCGCCCGTTGCCGGGGCTGATCCGCCGGAACGACCCGGTGTCCAGGTCCTGCACGAAGATTTGGTAGAACGGATTCCCGGTCCCCTTCTCTTCCGCCTGGTAGATGACCTTCTTGCCGTCCGGCGAGAAGTACCCCTCCCCGGCCCGGACGAACCCGGTCGTGACCGGCTTGATGTCCTTCAGGTACTGCCCCTCGGCGGCAACCCAGTCGGCGGGGTCGGCCGACGGCGCGAGCAGGGCGAGGGTGAGCGTCAACGGCAGCATGAGGTTTCCTCGGTGCGAACCAACGGGCCGACGGTTAGTCTATAATCGCACGTCAACCGCGTGAGGGGCCGCCGCCGATGTGGGACGAGAACGAGCCGCTGCCGATCCCGTGCGGGCTGTGCCTCCGGGGGTTCGACCGCGACGGCCTGACGAAGCACCACCTCCTGCCGAAGTCCCGCGGCGGCAAGGAGGAGCACGTCGAGTTGCTGTGTTCGCAGTGCCACGGCATGGTCCACGCCACGTTCACGAACAGGACGCTCGCCGTCGGCTACACGACCATCGACGAGTTGCGGACCTGCCCGGAACTCGCCCCGTTCATCAAGTGGGTGCGGAAGCAGCCGCCGGGGCGGAAGAAGCGGAACAAGGCCCGGCGGCGGAAGCTGTAGCGGAAAGTACGTTCCCACCGGTCCCGCGGCCGGGTAAGCTAGGGGGACATCGCGAGGGACCCGCCATGTCGCGCCGCCCGGCCTTCACCCTGATCGAGCTGCTGGTCGTCATCGCCATCATCGCCATCCTCATTGGTCTACTACTCCCGGCCGTGCAGAAGGTCCGCGACGCCGCCGCGCGGGGGAGTTGCCAGAACAACCTAAAGCAGATCACGCTCGCCCTGCACCAGTGCCACGACGTGAACGGGAAGTTCCCGGCGACGATGTACAACGCCCCGGCCAGCAAGCGGTCGTGGGTCCCGGAGATGCTCGCGTTCATGGAGCAGGAGAACGTCTACCGCCGCTACCGGTTCGACCGCCCGTGGGACCACGCCGACAACCAGCCGGCGACGAGCGCGACCGTCCCGAACTTCCTCTGCCCCGCGTCGCCGACCGGCCGAAACCAGGTCGAGGGGAGCAACACCTACGGCATCGCCGACTACACGGCCGTGTACGACGTGGACCCCGGCCTGATCGCGACCGGGCTTCTCTCGCCGTGGACCGGCGACCCGCGGAGCGCGATGCCGGTGGACACCGGCGGCCGCATCCTGGATATCACGGACGGCACGACGAACACGCTCCTCGTCGTGGAAGTGGCCGGGCGGCCGGACATTTTCATCAACGGCCGCCGCTCCGACTCCGCGACCTCCGTGCCGAGTTGGGCGGCGTACAACGGGACGTACCCGATTAACCTCGACGGCTGGCTGGCCGACGGGTCCGGCCCGTGGGGGCCGTGTGCCGTGAACTGTGCGAACATCCACGAAATCTATTCGTTCCACATCGGCGGGGCGAACATCTCGTTCGCCGACGGCAGCGTGCGCTTCGTGCGGGCGACGGTGGAGAGCAAGATAATGGCCGCGCTGGTCACGCGGGCCGGGTACGAGACGTATGCGAGTACGGATTGACCCGACTTCCGAAGTCCGGCTTCGACTTCGGAAGTCGATCCCCCGCGAGGTGTTTCGCAGAGTCGGCAGATGCCCCCTGTTCCGCCTCGACTTCCGAAGTCGAAGCCGGACTTCGGAAGTCTGAGTTACCGCTGGTAAATCGGCAGGTAGTCCGACGGGACGCTGAGGATCAGCACGGCGATGGCCGTCTGGTACGCGGCCCCGTTGTGCTGCTCCATCCGCTCCAGCCACTCGCCGGACGCCCGCTGGCGGGACAGGAGCGTGTCCTTCATCCGGGCGTAGTAGTCCTCCCACTTCTTGCCGCCGACCTGGTGGAATGCGTGGGCCGCGTAGTAGTGGCCGTACCAGTAGTGCTGGCGGTCGTTCTCCTCCCGCTCCATGTACTTGACGGCCGCCTCGATCTGCTCGGCCTCGTACTCGCCGCCGAGCTGCAGCACGCACACCCCGGCCGCGGTCCGGGCGTACCCGGCCCCGGACGAGTACGGCATGTACTTGTACCCGCCGGACCGCCGGTCGTGGCACTTGTCGATGTACTTCAGCGCGTTCTTGATCGTCTGGTCGGGGACGTGCAGCCCGCTGTCCTTCGCCCCGCGGAGGGCCATGACCTGCATGATCGTCACCGAGATGTCCGCCCCGGTCGGGCTGGGGTCGTACCGCCACCCGCCCTCGGTGTTCTGCGACTTCACGATCAGGTCCACGGCCTTCTTGAGCACCTTCTTCACCTCCTCGTCGCCGGTCATGCCGTAGACCTGGGTGAGGGCGAGGGTGGCCATGCCGTGGCAGTACATGTTGCCGCCGCCGCGGCCGGCGAGGTAGCCGTCCTCCTTCGCCTCGGCGAGCAGGTGGCGGACGGCCTTCGCGACCTCCGGGGCGTACAGCCCCTGGTTCGGGACGTGCCCGTTGGCCATGAACGCGAGCAGGGCGAACGACGTGATCGCGGTGTTGCCCCACTTGCCGTCGCGGTCCTGGTGGTCCTTCAGCCAGACGAGGGCCTTGTCGATCGCCTTCTTCGTGGCGTCGTCGATCTTCACCTTCTCCTCGGCCCGCGCGGGGGCGAGGAGGAGGGTGATGGTCAAAGTTGAAAGAAGAAACCGTCTCATGGAACGATCCTCGGTTACGGCTTCTTCTCTTCCGGCTTTGCTGGGGCGGGCGGCGTCTTCGCCTGCGGCTTGCCGGCGTTCTTGATGTTGATGTTGTACTGCTTCAGCTTCTCGCGGAACTCGGCCGGGAACGCGGCCTCGGCGTTCTGCTGGACCTTGTCCCGCTCCTTCTTCTGGAGGTTGATGAAGCTGCCGTCGCCGTCCTTCGCGACGCCGCTCGACTGGGCGTTCTTCATCTGCCCCGGCCCCTGCCGGTCGCCCTCGCCGCGGTTCTGGTTGTTCTCCTGGTTGTTCTGCCCCTGCTTGCCCTGCTGCCCCGGTTGCTGGCCGGGCTGTTGCCCCTGGCCGGGTTGTTGGCCCGGCTGCTGACCCTGCTGGCCTTGCTGCCCTTGTTGGCCGGGCTGCTGGCTGGGTTGCCCCTGGGCCTGCATCGGCTGGCCGGGCTGCGCCCCCTGCTGGCCCATCTGCTGCGCGGCCTGATTGAGCTGCTGGAGCGCCTCCCCGAGTTGCTGCGCGGCCTGTTGTTGCGACTGCCCGGCGTTCATCGGCTGACCCTGGCCGAGTTGTTGCGCGGCCTGATTCAACTGTTGGGCGGCCTGGTTCAACTGCTGCTGGACGGCCATCGGTGCGGTCGCCTGGGCCTGATTGAGTGCCGCCTGCGCCGCCTGGTTCGCCATAGCCGACTGTTGAAGGGCCTCGGTCGCGTCCTTTACCTGCTGCTGCGTCTTCGCGAGTTGGCCGTTGTTCATTGGCTGCCCGGCCATCGGCTGGCCTTCGCCCTTCATCGGCTGCCCTTCCCCTTTCATGGGTTGGCCCTCGCCCTTCATCGGCTGGCCGGGCATCGGTTGCCCTTCGCCCTTCATTGGCTCGCCGGCCATCGGCTCGCCCTTCGCCGCCTCGTTCAGCTTCTCCAAAGCCTTCTGCTGCTCTTGGAGCGCCTTCGGGATGTCGCCTTGCTCCAGCGCCTTCGCCGCGTCGTCGGCGTTCTTCGCGGCCTCTTGCTGGTTCATCTTCTGCGCCTGCTCGGCGATCTGCTTCTGCTGTTGGGCCAGGTTCTGGGCCTGCTGGTTCATCGGCTGTTGAAGCTGCTCGGCGGCCTTCTTCGCCTGCTCGGACGCCTTGTTCGTCTGCTCGATGGCCTTCGCGAGTTGCTGGGCCGCGTCCATCGGGCTGACCTGGTTCGGCTGGAGCGCGGCCTGGTCCGCGATCTCCTTCGCCTTCAGCTCGTCGGCCTTCTTCTGGAGGGCCTCCTGCGCCTCCTGCAGCTTCTTGGCGGACTCGTTCGCGTTGTTCGCCGCAGGCATCGGCTTGGACTGGTTCAAGTCCTGCTTCGCCGCGTCCATCTTTTGCGCGGCCTCGTCGATCTTCCTCGCCGCGTCCGGGGCGGCGTCCTTCACCTGCTGGCCCAAGTCCTTCGTCGGCGGCGTGAGCTGCTCCTGCTTCTTCGCCAGTTCGTCGGCCTTCGCCTTGTCCGCGTCCGGCGTCGCCTTCGCGTCCTCGGCCAGCTTCTTCTCCTGCTTCGTCAACTCTTCGAGCTTCTTCTGCGCGTCGTCGAGCTTCGCCAGGTCCTCCCGGCGCTTCTCGATCTCCTTCGCCTTGTCCTCGAGCGCCTTCTTCGCGGCCTCCAGCGCCTTCAGCGTCTCGTCCTGCTTCGGCTGCGCCGCGTTTTTGTCCTTGTTCGCGAGGTCGGTGGCCGCCTTGTTCGCCTCGTCCGCGGCCTTCCTCAGGGCGTCGGTCGCCTCCTTCTTGTCGGGCAGCGGCAGGTTCTTCAACTCGTCCGCCTTCTTCGCGACCTCCTTCTGCGACTCGGCGACCTTGTTCAAGTTCTCCGGCTTCTTCTCATTCTTCGTCTCCTCCTTCACCTTCTTCTGTTCTTGAATCAGCTTCTCGACCAACTCCGCGGCCTTCTTGGTGGCCGCAAGCGCGTCCGACTTCTCTTTCTCGGCGGCCGCGATCTGCTTGTCGAGTTCCTCGCGGGCCTCCTTCAACCGCTCGGCCGCGTTCTCCTCCGGCGGGATCGCCTTCTCGGCGCTCTCCGTCTGGCGGAGTTCGTCCTGCGCCCGCTTCATCTCGGACTCGGCCGGGGACAGCTTCGCGGCGGCCTCCTTCGCGAGGTCTTCGAGCGACTTCCGAACCTCCCGCGTGTCGAACTCGATCTTCGCCTGCTGGTCGGCGAGCCGGTGGGCCTCGACCTTCCGCGGGTCGGCGGCGTTCCGCTCGTACCGGTCCGGCTCCCGCTTGCGCTGTTCCGGCGTCTTCGCCTTTTCCGTCTCGGCCTTGAGCGCCAGCTCCGCCTGAAGCATCTTCTCGACCTTGTCTCGGGCCTCCTTCATCGCGGCGATCTTGTCCCGCGGCGTGCGGAGGGCGGCGGCGATCGACTGCAAGTCCTTCGACACCTTCAGCTGCTTCTCGGCGGCGGTCGTGAACTGGCCGTTGTTCAACTGGCCGGCCGCGCCGGCCATGTCCACGCCGAGCCGCGCCCCGCGGCCGTGAACGTCCGCGGCGTCGAGCCGCTGCTTCTGTTCCGGCGTCAGCGTCGGCCGGAGTTCCGCGAGCTGCTTGATGACGTTAATCAACTCGTTGTGAACGTCCCCCTGGCTGTCGGCCTGCTCCTCGCGGTCGTCCTTCACGAACCGTCCCGGCCGGGACGCGACCGGCTTGAAGTTCTCCGCCTGGACGGCCCGCAGGTGCAGGCCGTGCTGGTCCTTCGCCATCTTGTCGATGCGGGCGGCGGCTTGGTCGAGCGACTTGAGGATGTCGAGCTTGTTGACGAGGCCGCGGAGGGTGGTGACGATCTGCCGGTGCTTCTGGTACGCCTCGCGCTGCTCCGTCGAGGCGGCCGTCTCGTCCGGGGCCTTCATCGCGTTGTCGAGGTGCTTGAGGACGGCCTTCACCTGGTCCTGGCTCAACCCCTTGAGCGACGTGGCGACCTCGTCGAGCATCTTCTGCTCGGTCCCGGCGTCGAGCTTCTGGTACCGCATGGCCCGGAGCGTCGTCGTGATCCGGCGGGCGGTCTGCTCGATCTCGGCGGCGACCTTCTTCTGCTGCTCCCGCTGGGCGGCCGCGGACGGTTCCGGGGTCGCGGCGACGGCCGGGAGGGCGAAGCCCGCGAGCAGCGTGGACAGCACGAGACGGCGGATCGACATGGCAAGCGCTCCAGGGCGGGTCATTCCAGTATTGGGCCTTTTCCGGAATCCTGCAACTAAGAAATTAGGTCATGGCAACAACGAACCGCATGGGGCTAGCCCCTATATAGCCGCCGGCTTGCCGGCGGGGTTTTGCGACGCCCCAAACTCCGCCGGCAAGCCGGCGGCTAAATAGTCGGCGTTCGTCACGGCCGCTTGAACGGGTTGTTCCCGCCCGGCACGGCGTCGCGGCCGAAGACGCCCCGCTGCCGCTCCTCCAGCTGGCGGAGCCGCTCGGCGCTCTGGTGCCGCTGGCGGTTCCAGTCCTCCCACATCGCCTGCGTGACCACGGCCTTGATCCGCGACTCGGACCGGCCGGGGACGCGCCGCGGGTCCGGGTTGCGGTCGTGGACGGCCACGTGGAATTCAACCCGGTCGCCGACCTCGAGTTTCGTTTCCCGGCCGTTCGCGACCTTCTTCAGGGCGGCCGTCTCGAAGTTGTACCGGCCGCCCGCCTCCAGCCCCGGCGGGTCGGCTTCGAGGTCCGCCGACGGGAACCGGTAGAACTCGACCTGGCCGTACTCGCCGGAGTTCTCGAACACGCCGAGGTCCGGCAGGAACTTGCCGAGCTTCTCCGGGTCGGCGACGGTCGGCCGCAGCGGGAGCGGCGTCCACGCCTCGGTGTCGTTGACGCGGTACATGATGAACGCCCGGTCCAGGCCGAGCGGCGAACGGGCCGTGAAACCGATCTGCACGCGGCCGCCGAGGACCAGCGGCATCCCGGTCACCTCGAAGTCGTCGAGCGGGCCGACCTCGCGGGGGTCCTTCAAAACTTCGGGCAGCAGGTTCACCCGCGGCGGGTCGTCCGCCCCGACGCTGATGCCGCGGCGGGGCGGGTTCAGGTTCGCGAAGTCGTTGTCGTCGGTCACGACCACCCGGTACGCGACCGCCCTCGCCGGGATGTCGCCGACGACGCCCGCGGTCAGCCGGTCGTCGCTGAGCGTCATGGCGAGCGGCTGGCCGACCGGTTCCTCGGCCCCGACCGCGGACCGGGCGAGCATCACCACCTTCGCGGCCTTTATCGGCTTCGTACACGTCGCCTCGACCCGCAGGCCGCAGCCGGGCAGCGCCGTCACCTCGCCCTGCGGCTGGCTGCGCTCGTACCGCCGCTTCCCGTCCGGGTCCACGTACAGCGGCAGTTGCAACCACGCGCTCACTTCCTTCACCACCGGCCGCGGCTCGAACCGGACGGACGCGACGGACCGCGTGCGGCCGTCGTGCAGCCACGCCTTGAACGTGAACGGCACGGACGACGGCGGGTACTCCGTCGCGAACACGGCCGAACCGTCGTCGAGGCGTTCAGAGAACTTCAACTCGTACCGCTCGGTCGGCTGGCCCTCCGGCGTCACGGCGACGGAACCGACGGACTGCTCGGTGAACTTCCCGGTCACCTTGAACGTCAGCCGCACCGCGTCGCCGCTCGGCCAGAGTTCGGCCGTCGTGTTCGCGAGCGCCACGGACCGCGGGATGTC
Source organism: Limnoglobus sp. (assembly GCF_059499385.1). Classification (NCBI taxonomy): domain Bacteria; kingdom Pseudomonadati; phylum Planctomycetota; class Planctomycetia; order Gemmatales; family Gemmataceae; genus Limnoglobus; species Limnoglobus sp. The sequence goes on from NZ_JCABYM010000009.1 coordinate 92,517, forward strand.
CACCGGCAACAGCGCCTGCCGCGCGAGCAACGCGAACATGAGCTTCGCGTTGAACGCCAGCATCAGTAGGAAGAAGACCGCGAACGGCGCGAGTAGGTACGCGGCCTGCTTGAGCCGGTGCGTCTCGGCGAGCCGCTTCAGGTCGTACCGGGCGGAGAGGGCGGACGCCTCACGGGTCACGTCCTCGATGAGCTGCGGCGACATGCCGAACGTCTTCGCCGTCGGCCGGTTGAGCTGCAACGCCGTCACGAGCCGGTGGCCGAACTCCGGGTGCGCGTCCTCCGCCTTCCCGGCCAGCACGTCCAACGACGGCACGCGGAGGCGGAACAGGAACCACACGCCCGCGGCCGCGTACAGTGCGAGCTGGCCGAACGTAAGGATGATGCGAAGCCACGTCGGGGTGTCGCGGAACCGGTCGATCGTCCAGTCGAGCAGGCACGCGGCCGTCAGCCCGCCGCCGACCACGGCCAGCCACCGCGCGAGGCCCCACGCGAAGCGGTACGCCCGCTCCCGCCGCTGCCAGCCCCTCAGTTGACGCACCAGTTGGTCCATGTCTCAACTCAGGCTGTTGAACTTCCGCACGACCCATTCGACGGAAAACAGGCCGATGACCAGGAACAGCGCCCACCGGTTCCACAGGAGCGTCTCGTCCCGCCGGGTGAAAGGCACGGTCTTGGGCTTCACGTCGCCGGGCAGCTTGTGCAGGTCTTCCTCGCGGTAGAACTTCCCGCCGGTCGCGTCGGCCAGCTTCCGCAGTTGCTCCTCGGCCAGCCCGCCGACGGCGAGTTCGTGGTCCGGCGGCAGCGCGACGCGGTACTCGAGCGCCGCCGGCTCGGACCCGTTGTCCACCTTCAGCGCGAACCGGCCGACGCGGGCGAACGGGATCGTCGCCACGTACTCGCCGGGGACGCCGGGCAACGCCTTCAGCTCGACCGGCACGCTGCGGTCGGTGTCGTCCGGCCCGGCGTCGAGCCGTTCCAGCCGCGCCTCCAGCCGCTCGGCCGCGAGCGGGCGGAGGTCCGGGTTGAAGAGGCGGGCGTACACCTGCCCCGTCTTGCCGAGCTGCGGGTCGGGCGTGTCGAGCGACAGTTGCGTGAGTTTCGTGCCGGTCGTCCGCGGGACGCCGGCGACGTATACGCCCTGGCTCCAGAACCGGGCGAAGAACTTGTCCCCGGCGTTGAACCGCCACCGCCACGTTTCGTCGAACCCGACCCACACGGCGTACCCCTTGCCGTAGTAGTGCGACGCCATCAGCGGCATCGGCTTGTCGTCGGTCGTGCGGAGCTTCGGGTGGACGAGGAACGGCTCGGCCGCGGGCTTGAGCTTCGTGACCGGGTAGCTCCAGAACAGCTCCGGCAGGTCCTTCCACACCTTGAGGTTCTCGACCGGGTCGTCGTCGAGCGACAGCACCGGCGACCGGACGCCGGACGGCGAGAGTTCCGGCTTGTACGAGTCCGGCGCGCGGCCGGCGTCGATGGCGAACTTCTGCGGCTGGATTTCGACCGGCAGCACGTCGGCCAGCGGCGTGCCGACGAACGACGCCGTGCCGTCGTTCCGCCCGGCGATGTGGATGAACCCGCCGCCCTCGGCGACGAACTCGCGGACCATCACCTGTTGGTCCGGGCTGAAGTACGACGCGGGCACGTCGCCGAGGACGAGCAGGTCGTAGGCGAACAACTCCGGCCGCGTCGCCGGGAACGCCGGCAGGAACGGCTCGCCGGACTTCATCGCCCGCGGGTCGCCGTCCGTCAGGATGAACGACGCGACCACCCGCCGGTCGCGGAGCAACGACCGCTGGAGGAATTTGAAGTCCCACCGCGGCAGCGAATCGACGACGAGTACCTTCACCTTCCGGTCGATGACGCGGACCGATTTCGTGATCTCGTCCGTCACCGTCTCCAGCCCGGACAGCACGCGGACGGTCGTGGTCAGCTCTTGCTTGCCGACCTGCGCGTCCTTCTGCAGCGGCACGAACGAGAGGACTTCTTTCAGGTCGTCGCCTTCCTTCACGTCCACCGTCTTCCGCGCGACCTCCTGGCCGTTGAGCTTGAGCGACAGATCGACCTTGCCGTCCTTGTACCCCTTCAGCCGGTAGCGGACCGGGACGCTCACCGTGTCGTCCACGAACAGCGTCTCGTTCACGACCGCCTCGCGGACTTGGAGCTGGCCGAAGGACGAGCTGCCGACGCCGTAGACGTGGACGGGAATCTGCAACCGGGCGCATTCGGCGGCGAGGTCGTCGAGGCTGCGGTCGCTGGCGTTCTCGCGGCCGTCGGTGACCAGCACGATGGCGGCCGGTTGCTCGTTCTCGTCGCGGCGGAGCAGGTCGAACGCCGCGTCCACGAGCGCCGTCCGCTGCTCCGTCCCGCCGAGGGTTTCCACCCACTTCGCGTCTCGGGCGTCCTTCGCGCTCCGGCGAAGGCCGAACGTCGCCGGTTGCAGCGGGCCGACGGCTTCGAGCTTCTTGAGCAAATCGAGCTTCGGGTTCGTCAGCGCCGCCTTCGCGACTTCGGTGCGGGACGGCTTCTCCGGCACGGCGTCCGGCAGCGAATCGCCCGACGGGTTCAGCGGCATCGGCTTGTCCGGCGGGACGAGGTTCATCGCCACGGCCGTCCGCCACCGGTCCGGGAAGTTCATCCGCGGGTCGCGGGTCGTCATGCTCTGCGATTCGTCGGCCAGGACCGCGATCGGCTTCGGCCGGTCGCCGCGGGTTTCGTTCAACCACGACGGCCGCATGAGGAGGAAGAGGATCGTGGCGAGCGTCGCGGCCCGCAGCCCGGCCATCACGACGCGGGGCAGCACCGGGATGCGGCCGGCCTCGCGGCGGTACAGGAGCACGACGGCCGCGACGGAGGCGACGCCCATGCCGACGGCCAGCCAGGACGGGAACCACCCGCGGAACGCGAGCTCGGCGAACAGGGGTTGCATGTCAGGTGTCATCCGTTACCACGCCTTGCCGCAGAACCACGCCCAGACCGACTCGCCGACCGCGAGCAGGAACAGGGCCAGCAAAACCCAGACCGTCCACTCCCGCCGCGCCCGCTCGGTCGTGATCCCCTCCGGCGTCCCGGCTTCGAGGAACACCGGCTTGAACCCGAGCAATTCTTCGACCTCGCCGTTCGAGAGGGAAGTTAGGTCGTCCGTTTCCCGCAGGTCGGGAGAAACCGCAAACTGCGGCGCGTCCTTCCGGTCCTCGCCCTCGGGCACGATCCGGTAGACGCCGGCGAGCGCCGTGTCGGCCGCGGTCACGCTCGGCGGCTCGCCGGCGGCCTTGCCGAGCTTCGCCCGCTTCCCGTCCGGGCGGACGAGGTCGTACCCCTTCGCCGCGTCGGACGGCGTCCAGACGATCGCCTCGCCGGCCGTGCGGTTCGTGCCGCGGGCGGCCTTGCTGCTCAGGTGCGCGAGCGCGACCTGGTTGAACGACAAGAACGAACCGGCCTTCGCCGGCCAGTTCCCCCACCGTTCGTCCATCGACCCGGCGACGAACAGCACCTCCCCTTCCCCGATGTTCTTCGAGCAGAGGAACGGCCGTTGGTCCGCGAGCCGCATCAGCACCCGGCCGCTCGGCGTCGTGTCCAGGACCACGACGACCTTCTTCAGGTCCGCGTCGGCCGTCACGGTGCGGTACGGCTCGTGCTTGAACCGGTCGAGGAACGACGGCGTGTCGGTCGTGTCCGGGGCGATCTTGAACGGCTTCTCCTCCGTCGCCGTCACGGGGTCGGCCAGGTCGAACGGCAACAAGTTCGCCCCGGCCGAGCCGAGGACCTGGTTGTACCGGGCCGGCACGACGTTGTCGCCGCTGCCGACGACGAGGCCGCCGCCGCCGCGGACGAACTCCTTCAGCCGGTCCACGAACTCCTTCGACAGCCCGGCGATACCGGGAATGTCCGCGTTCGACGCCGGGACGTTGAGCAGGTAGCACACGTCGCAAACGCCGAGCAACCCCGGCCCCGCTTCGTCCGCCGGGACGACGGTGACGCGGACGAAGTACTGGTCCTGGTCCGCCGCCGACACCGGGAGGAGCGCGTTGCGGACGTAGTGGCTGCCGGCCTCCTTCGGGTCGCGGAGGTCCGGCGTGCCGTCCACGATGACGACCCGCACCGTCTCGCGGACCGGCACGATGCGGTCGAGCCGGTTGTCGCCGGGCAGGTCGTCACCGGTGGCGGTCGCGGTCACGACCCGCGGGCCGGCCGCGTCGAGCTTCGCCGTGAGCGACACCGGGTAGCTCTGGCCCGGCCCGATCTCGGCGACCGTCTCGCCCTCCTTCTCCAGTTGCTTTCCGTCCACCTCGAGCGCGACGGCGACGTTCCGCACCGGGTCCTTGCCGGTGTTCCGGAGCATGACCGTGAACGGCATCCGGGTGCCGGTGTGCGGGATGCCGGCCGGGTACGTGATGCCCGTGACGCCGACGTTCCGCACCGGCCGGTCCGGGTTGCCGCATCGGACGAACAGCATCGTCGCCCGCTGCCGAATCTCGTCGCACTTGCCGCGGATCGCCGCCGACTGCCGGTCCCACCCGAGCTTCTGCATGTCGGTGAACAGGTAGACTTCCTTGTTCGTCCCGGCCCCGCGGTCGAGGGCGGCGTGGGCTTCCGACAGCCCCGGCAGCAGGTCGCTGGAGAGCGCCGTCGGTTCGAGGTTGCTCACGATCTGCCGGGCCTGGTCGAGGTTCCGCGGCGACATCGGGCCGTGGGCCGACGCGCGGTCGGCGCAGCCGAAGATTTGGATCGTCGAGTTCGCCGGCAGGTTGTCGAGCACGGACAGGGCGGCGTCCTTCGCCCGATCGAGCCGGGACTTCTCGCCGTCGCGGGCGGTCATGCTGTACGACGTGTCGAACACGAAGATCGCGTCCACGCTCTCGCCGCGGCCGCCGGCGGTCGCGCCGCTGAACGTCGGCCGGGCCAGCGCGAACGCGAGCAGCAGGAGCGCCGCGCACCGCATCACGAGTAGGACGAGTTCCTGGAACCGCAGCCGCCGGCTCGTCTGCTCGATGGAGAGCTTGAGGAACGTCATCGCCGCCCACGGCAGCTTGCGGTAGCGGGCGCGGTAGAAGAAGTGCAGGATCAGCGGCACGGACACCGCCAGACCGCCGAGCAACAGCCACGGGGACAGAAAGCCCATTCGCTACCCTCGTTGCAGCCGGCGGACGAGGTACTCGCCGAGCGCCTGGCGGACCGGCTTGTCGGTCACCATCCGCACGTACTCGACGCCGCCGGTGTCGCACCCCTTTTCGATGTCCTTCAAGTAACTCTGGACGGCCCGCAGGTACGCCGGGCGCAACAAGTGCGGCCGGGCCATCAGTTCTTCGTGCCCTTCCAGGTCGAGGAACCGCACGTTGCCGTCGAGCGGGAAGTCCACCTCGTCCCGGTGCAGGACGTGGAAGAGGATGACCTCGTGCCCGCGGAAGCGGAGGAACCGCAGCCCCTTCAACAGCGGTTGCAGGTCGTCGAAGGCGTCCGTGAAGACGCAGACGATCCCCCGCCGCGTGACCCGCTCGACGAGCTGTTCGAGCAGCGGCCCGGTCCCGGTCTTGTCCGCCGGCTGCGCCTCCTCCAGCGCTTTGCAGATCGTGTTGACGTGCCCCATCTGGCTGCTCGCCGGCAGCTCCGCCCGCCACTTCGCGTCGAACACCCTCAACGCCACCGCGTCCCGCTGTTTCACGATGACGTAGCTCAGCGACGCGACCAAGAGTTTCACGTAGTCGAGCTTGTTCTGCGCGCCGTCGCCGTACCGCATGGAGTTGCTGCCGTCCACGATCATGTGGGCGACGTAGTTCGTTTCCTGCTCGTACTGCTTGATCGTGTACCGCTCGCTCCGCCCGTAACTCTTCCAGTCGATGTGCCGGATGTCGTCGCCGGGGACGTACTCCCGGTGCTGCACGAACTCGACGGAGAACCCGCGGTACGGCGACTTGTGATCGCCGACGCGCAACCCCTCGACGAGCTGCCGAGCCGCCACGCCGAGGGCCTCGGCACGGGCAAGAATGTCGGGCTGAAGCAACGTGGAAGGCATGAATTATTCTCGGACCGCTCTGTCCTTGTAGGGTGGGTCGAGTCTTCGAGGCCCACCGTGAGGGGCGTTCGTCCCACCGGTGGGCCTCGCAAAGCCTCGACCCACCCTACATCACGCGGCGACGGCTTTCGCGGCCGAACGAATTAACTGACGGATGACCTCATCGACGGTGACGCCCTCGCTTTGGGCGGCGAAGTTCACGATCAGTCGGTGGCGGAGGATCGGCATCGCCACGGCCACGATGTCGTCGCCGGAGACGTGGTTCGAGCCGCGCAACACCGCGTTCGCCTTCGCCGCGAGGATGAGGTTCATGCTCGCCCGCGGGCCGGCCCCCCACGTCACCCACTTCGACACGAAGTCGGCCGCCTCCGGCGTCCCCGGCCGGCTCATCCGCGTGATCCGCTTCGCGAAGTGGAACACCTTGTCCGACACCGGCACGCGGCGGACGACTTGTTGCAGCGCGATGATGTCGTCGCCGGTGAGGACCGGGGACACTTTCGTGACGGTGTCCGACGTGCCGATCCGCATGATCTGTTCTTCCTCCTCGTCGGTCGGGTAATCGACCTTGATGAGGAAGAGGAATCGGTCGAGCTGCGCCTCCGGCAGCGGGTACGTGCCCTCTTGCTCGATCGGGTTCTGCGTCGCGAGGACGAAGAACGGGTTCTTCATCGGGTGGTCCTGGCCGCCGACGGTCGCCTTCCGTTCCTGCATGGCTTCGAGCAGCGCGGCCTGCGTCTTCGGCGGCGTGCGGTTGATCTCGTCGGCCAGCACGATGTTCGCGAACAGCGGGCCGGGCAGGAACTTGAACATCCGCTGCCGGGTGACCGGGTCGTCCTGGATGACCTCGCTGCCGGTGATGTCCGACGGCATCAGGTCCGGGGTGAATTGGATCCGCTTGAAGCTCAAGTCGAGGGCCTGCGAGAGGGTGCTGACCATGAGCGTCTTCGCCAGCCCCGGCACGCCCATGAGCAGCGCGTGCGACCGGCAGAAGATGGCCATGAGCAGCTGATCGACGACCTGTTCCTGCCCGATGATGACCTTGCCGATCTCACTCCGTAGCTTCTGGTGCGCGGCGCGGAGTTTCTCCACCATTTCGGCGTCGTTGGCGGTCGCGGTCATCGGTAGGTCTCAAGGGTCGGGCGGAAGTCGGGTGGGGAGGGGTAACTGAAAGATACCGGACGAGGGGGCATCTTGGAAAGAACAAATCGGCCGCGATCCCGCCGGATTCGGCCGATCTCATCTTTGGAACAAACGGCGGCCGGATTAGTTCCGCGACTTTTTCCTCAATCGTCGTCCGTCTCGGTGGTCCCGCCTGGGACCGCGGGCGTCCCGCCCGCTACGGCCCCAGCCACGTAAGATTGATCCCCGCGGCGTGGAGGTGGGCGGGCGGGACGCCCGCGGTCCCAGGTACAACTTCCCTTCAATCGTCGTCCTTGTCTTTCGGCTTCGCCGGCGGCACGGCGTCCGCCCACACGCCGGCGACGGTCCGTAGGTCGGCGGCCAGCTTCACGCGGACGGGCATTCCTTCCTTCAGCACCGATAGCTTCGCCTCCTTCCCGAGCAGTCGAATCCGGGCGTCGTTCGCGACCGGTAGGTTGAGCGACACCTTCCGCGACACGCGGTCGCTTTCCACCTCCGTCGTGACGGTAATCGTGTTCCCGGCCGCGTCCACCGCCTTCACCCACCCGCCGAAATCGTTCGCGCCGCCGTCGGCCGTCACGCCGACGAACGACTTCTTGTCGAGCGACCAGTGCAGCTCCGCCTTCGCCCCGGCGAGGTCGTCCACGCCGGCCGGGATGCCGTCGATGAGCAGGTTCGCGTCCTTGCTCACGTCGAACGGCATCGTGAACTTCTGATCGTCCTGCCCCTCGATCTCGACGCTGATCGACGACTTCGCCGCGTCCGCCGCCTTGACCTCCGCCCGGAACCGCGGCCAGTTGAGTCTCGCCTCCTGGATGTCGAGGCCGGTCTTGCGAAGCACCTTCATCTTCGCGTGCATCCCCGGCTTCGCGTCCGCCAGCGCGATCGGCCGCTCGTGGAAGTGGAACTTCGCGTCCGACGTGGCGGTGAACCGGAACTCGTTCATGCCCTGGTCGTCGCGGACCTCGCAGACGAGTACGCCCTTGTCGGCCTCCACCTTCTTGACCGTCGCCTCGACCTCTTCGAGTTCCTCCTTCTGCGGGTCGGCCTTCTTTTCATCCGGTTGAAGATTCGCGACCGGCGCGGCCTTCGGCGGCTGCGGGGCGGCGTCGGCCGTCTGGCGGGAGACGAGGACCGCGCCGGTCGTCGCGGCGAGCGCGAGGAACGCGACCAGGGCCATCGGGGCGGTGCGGGTCAGGAACATGGCGGTGAGGGTCCTTCGTGCGAGTTCGGGGACGGCCGCGGACAGCCCGCCCGCGACCGGCTGGCCGACGGCGTAGGCGGCCGCGGCGGCCGCGACCGCGTCCCACGCCACGGCGGGGGCGGCGCTGCCGGTCTGGGCCAGGAACGTGACCAGGGCGGCGGACGACACCGTAACGCCCCGCGCGGCGAGCCGCTCGCGGAGCAGCTCCCGGCCGCGGTACAGCCGGCCGCGGACCGCGCCGTCGCTGAGGTTCAGCCGCTCGGCCGCGGTCGCCGTCGAGACGCCCTCGACGCCGCAGAGCAGCACGACGGCGGAATACTCGGCCGGAAGCCGGCGGATTTCCTCGTCGATAACGGCCTGCACGCGGTCCCAGTCGGCCTCGGTGTTCGCCGGCGGCGCGGACATGTCGGAGACTCCGTCGGCGGTCCGGCGGCGGCCCCGCCGCGACCGCACCTTCTGCGCGAGCCGGAACGCGACCGCGTGCAGCCACCCGGCGACCGACGGCTGCCACGTCACCGCGCCGGCCTTCTTCGCCAGCACGAGGAACGTCGCCTGGGCCGCGTCCTCGGCGTCCTGGTGGTGGCCGAGGATGCGGCGGCAGGCGGCGAGGACCATCGGCCCGTGCCGGGCGACGACCTCCGCGAACGCGGCCTGGTCGTGCTCCGCGAGGAAGCGGCGGAGCAAGGCCGAGTCCGGCTCGGCCGCGGGCGTGGCGAGCCGCCGCAGGTGCTTGGCGATGGGCGTCAGCACGGGTTCGGTCATGCGTCCCGCCTTCTGGGTCACACCGATACATGCCCCGATCCGGGGGCGGCGCACGGGAAATGTTCGGAATCTTCGACGTGCCGATGCCGCGGATTGTTCTTCTTGTAGGGCGGGTCAAGGCTTTGCGCCGACCCGCCGTCGGTTCCTACCACCCCGGCGGGTCGGCGCAAAGCCTTGACCCGCCCTACAAATCTTTACTTATCACTCCTGCATCGGCAGTTGGAACGTCATCTTCTTCCCGTCCCGAAGCACGACCACGGGAATCTTCTCCCCCGCCTTCCGCGCCGTCAGGCCGTGGAGTAGCACGTCCGTGTCGCGCGTCAGGTCGGTCTTGCCGTCCCACGAGACGACGATGTCGCCCTTGCGGACCCCGGCGTTCTTCGCCGCGGCATGTGGGCCGTACTCGCCGACGTGCTTCGCCCGGAGGGCCATGCCGTCGCCGACCTTCAGCTTCGCCCGCTCGTCCGCCGTCAGCTCCTCGAGCAGGATGCCGCCGGTCGCCATCCGCCGGAGCGTCCACGCCGACGCCCGCCACGCGATGTCCCCGGCCCGCCGCCACCCGGCGGGCAGCGACAGCCTCAGCTTCTCGGTCTTCCCGCCGCGGGAAACTTCGAGCGGCAACTCGTCCCCCTCCGGCTTCGCGTTGTGCAGCACCCACTGCACGTCCGCGATCGACAGCAGCGCCTGCCCGGCCATCGTGCGAATCGCGTCCCCGGCCTTCAGCCCCGCCTTCTCCGCGAGCGACCCGGCTTCCACCAGCTGCACCGTCGCCCGCTCCTTCGGGTCGAGAGTCAACCCCAGCGACTTCGGGTGCGGGTACGGGAACAGCACCGCCTCCGGAATCGGCTTCTTCTGAGCGCGGTAGAACTCCCGCTGGGCGTCGCCGATCTGGTGGCAGTGGATGCAACTGCGGACGACGTTCCCCTCGTAGTCGAGCTTGTCCGTGTACTTGTCGCGGAGGGCCGGGAACTTCTCGGGAACCGGAAATTCCAGCCCCTTGCCCCGCTTCGCCTCGACCAGTGATTTGTTCTTCGGATACCCGGCGTGAAGCTCGAGCGCGCCCGTGAGCGCCTCCGCGAGGCCGGGGAGGGACACGTCGCCGACCCAGTTCGTCCGGTGCGACCGCGTGCCGAACCGCCCGTACACCGTGCCGTCCGCGTTCAACAGGAACGCCGCGAACGACTGGTCCGTGTCGAACTGGAACTGCGCCAGGTCGAGGCCGTTCGTGCTGACGACCCGGACGCACACGAACTTGTCGAGCAGCGGCCGGATAACGGGGTCCTGGCTGACGAGGTCGTCGTCCAGCTTCACGCACTCCTCGCACGGGAGGCACCGCAGCACCACGAGCATCGGCTTGCCGGACTTCTTCGCCTCGGCGAACCCCTTCGCCACGTCGTTGTAAATCCAGAACCCTTCGCCCTCGACTTTCTTCTTGTCGTCGCGGACCTTCTGTTCGCGGGTCGGTTTCTGGGCGTGGGCGACGGCGGGGAGGAACAGGAACAGCGCGATCAACAGGCGAGTCATGACGTGACCTCGGGGAGGGAAGGAAAGAAGAGAGTATCACCTTTTCGTGACGAAGTGAAGCGCCTCGTAGAACCCGGAGCGGTAGCGACGGGGTGGGGGAGGGAATTCCAACACCCGTCGCTACCGCTCCGGGTTCTGCCATTTTTGCGAGCACTGATGGCCAATAATTCGTACCATCTCCCGCGTCCCGCCTCGTTCCACATTTCGGAGACCTCTCCCATGCGCTGCCTCGCGTTCGTCCTGTGCCTGGCCGTCGGCTCGCTCACCGTCGCCCAGGAGAAGAAGCCCGCCCCGAAGAAGGGCGTGCCGAAGGAAGCCCCCGTCGTCGCGCCGAAGACGGGCGAGGGCGAGACGGTGAAGCTGTTCGACGGCAAGACGCTCAACGGCTGGGAGGGCTATGCCGACCTGTGGTCCGTCAAGGACGGCGTGATCGTCGCGAAGAACACGGGCCCGCTCAAGTACAGCACGTACCTGCTGACGAAGAAGAAGTACACCGACTTCCGGCTGACGTTCGCGGCGAAGCTGGTCGAGTCCGAGATGCACTCCGGGGTCAGCTTCTGGGGCGAGGTGTACCCGAAGGCCGACGGCAAGGTCACGGACCCGAAGGCGGATCGCTCCGAGCACACGTACAAGGGCCACCTCGTCATGTTCCCGTCCGGGTGGGGCATGTACGACCTGTTCGGCCGCAACGGGCTGCCGGTGAACGGCGCGGCGGCGAAGAAGGTGGGCAAGCAGCACGACTGGAACGACATCGAGATTCTCGCCCAGGGGAATCGCGTCCGCGTCGCGGTGAACGGCACGGCCGTCGTGGACTGGCGAGACCCGGAGCCGGAGCGGATCAAGGAAGGCCCCATCGGGCTGCAACTGCACTCGAACAAGGTTCCGCAGGAAATTCACTTCAAGGGGCTGGAACTCGAAACCTTCCCGAAGAAGGATGAACTTCTCACCGTGAAGAAGTAAACCAACGGGGAAGCCACCTTCCCCGGAGTTTCCCTCATGATGGCCTGGCCGACGATCATCACCGGACTGCTGCTCACCGCGATCGGGGTGTACGGGTACACGAACGCCACCCCGAACGCGGAGGGCAAGGTCAGCCCGACGGCGCTCATCCCGGCCGCCATCGGCGTGCTGCTGGTCGTCTGCGGGGCGCTCGCGTTCAAGGACGGCCTGCGGAAGCACGTCATGCACGCGGCCGCGATGCTCGGCGTCCTCGGGTTCCTCGGTGGGTTCGCCCCGCTCATCCGGCAGGTCGCGACCGGCAAGGAACTCAACCTCACGTCGCCGTCCGCGATCAGCGGGCTGTCGATGGCCGCGATCTGTGCCGTGTTCGTCGGGATGTGCGTGAAGTCGTTCATCGACGCCCGCAAGGCCCGGCAGGCCACGGCGGGGGCGGCGTGATGCTCCGCCGGGTCGTCGGCCTCGTCGTCGCGGCCGGGTTCGTCGTCGTGTTCGCCGGGTTGCTCGTGACGTGGCTCGTCAAGTCCCGCGCCGAGGCCGACCGCGAATCCGCACGCAACAGCCTCCGGGAACTCGGCCAGTTCGCGGCCGAGTATCACAAGGCCGTCGAAAAGAAGCAGAAGCTGCCGGACATCGCCGTCGTGCCGCCGGGCACGGTCGGCCCGCCGACGTTCGCCCCGGACCAGCGGGTGAGTTGGGTCTACCCGATGCTGCCGCTGTTGAACCAGAAGCGGCAGAACACCGAACCGATACTGAAACTGATCGACCCCTCGAAGCCGTGGGACGCGGCGGGCAACGCCGAGGCGGGCCGCATCCCCGTGCGCATCTTGCTCTGCCCGGCCGCGCCGCCGACGGTCGCGGAGGGCGACCCGGCCGTAACGCAGTTCGTCGGCATCGCCGGGATCGGGGCGGACGCGGCGACCCTACCGCCGGACTCGCCGCGGGCCGGGGCGTTCCGGTACGACACGCCGACCGACCTGTCGTCGTTCAAGGACGGCCTCACCACCACGCTTCTCTTTGGCGAAACGAACCACCACCTCGGCCCCTGGATTCGCGGCGGGCCGTCCACCGTGCGGGGCCTGATCGAAGAGCAGAAGTTGGTCGGCGTCGGCGGGCAGTTCGGCGGCATCCACGTCGGCGGCGCGAACTTCGGCCTCGCCGACGGTGGCGTGCGATGGATCAACGACAACGTCACGCCGCGGGTGCTGCTCGCGATGGCGACCCGCGCCGGCGGGGCGGAAGAGGCGGAACGGGTCGCCGATTGACCAACCCCCACGTCACAACGCCAGGAAGGGCACGGGCACGAGGAAGGCGTGCTGCTCGTACAGGCTCCAGACGCCGTTCCAACTCGTGTACTGGCTGAAGAACACGATCAGCACGTACATCGCCGCGACCGGCAACATCGGCAGCCGGCCGGTCCAGCGGAAGACGAAGTGCCGCGGCGTCGCCCGACGGGCGGCGCGGGCCATCGCCCACCCGGTCAGAAGGCGGGCCGGGAAGATGAACAGCATGAACACCAGCCCCGGCAGCCACGCGGCCTCCCGCGGCGCGGCCTCGATCTTCAACAGGTACAGCGGCAGCGCGAACAAGAGCGTGACGAACAGCGCGACGACGAACGCCCACGGCGCTCGCTGATACGCCCGCCGCACCGCCCGCACTTCCCACGCGGCCGACAGCCGGTTCTCGGTCGCGACCCGTAACTGCAGGAAGGGCAGGTACAGCAGCACGATTGCCAGGAGGAACGCACCGAGGAAGCCGACCAGCCCGGCCGCGGGCGTCCCGGCCCGGCTGATCGCGATCAACGTCACCGGCAGCGCGAGCCAGGCGAACGCGGCGACGAACCCGCGGACGCCGAGCCAGAAGTAGTGCGGCAGCCGCAGGGACACGACGCGGTCCCACACGGCGTCGCGGGCCTCGGCGTAGTACCCGCCGCGCCACACGCGACGGATCAGCCAGACAAAGTTGAACGGCCAGAGGAAGTACCGCAGCTTCCCGCCGCGGGCACACGCCGCGATCAGGTGAACCAGCGTGATAGCCATCAGCACGAACAACCCCGCCCGCCAACCGCGGGAGCTCTGACCCGTCGGGTCCACGAGCGTGGCCGTGTAGGCCAGGTCGGAGACGAACCGTACCGGGATCAGGAACAGCCAGCACGCGAAGACCATCCCGCCCAGCCGCGCGGCGGTCCGCACGTCGATGAAGCCGTCGCTGAGGCGGCCACTCTTCGCGACCCGTGCCCCCGCTTCCAACAGGTAGCCGAGGCACAGGAACTGCGCGACCGGCACGGCCGACAGGACCGCGAGGCCGACCAGGACGCACCCGCAGCCGAACAGCCACTCAATTGCGGAGAGCGTACCCCACACGACGCGGAGCGGCAGTGGCTTCCGCACCGGTCGCGCGACCGGAATCGCGCGGCGGGCGACGGGCAGCTCGGCAACAGGAGTCGGCGGCGGATTCATACCTGAAATACCCGGCCGGTCGAAATGAGTTTCACCGGCCGGCGAAACCCGAACGGCGGGCGTGTGGTAGAAACTCGCATTCACCGCGTCAGGGTTCCGCGATGCTCCTTCGCAACCTCCTCTTCCTCGGCCTCGTCGGCGGCGGGGTGTTCGTCCTCGTCACGAATCTGATGCCGCCGCGGAAGCCGAAGCTGCTCACCCGGTACGACAACCCGACCTACCACGACGTCGACTTCCGCGCCACCGTCGCCCGCGTTGACGCCACGTTCCGACAATCTTGGAAAGCGGACAACCTCACGCCGGCGAACCCGGCCGACGACCTGATCGTCGCCCGCCGCATCGCCCTCGGGTTGATGGGGACCGTGCCGTCGGTCGAAGAGATTCGCCAGTTTGAAGCGCTGCCTCCGAACGCCCGCCTCGACTGGTGGCTCGATCACGTCCTCGCCGACCGCCGGTCCGCCGACTTCGTCGCGGAGCGGTTGGCGCGGGCCTACGTGGGCACCGAGGACGGCCCGTTCGTGCTGTTCCGCCGCCGCCGGCTCGTCGCGTGGCTCTCGGACCAAGTCGCGGCCAACCGCCCTTACGACGACCTCGCCCGCGACTTGATTTCCGACCGCGGCCTCTGGACCGACCGCCCGGCGACGAACTTCGTCAGCGTGACGGCACAGAACGACCAGGCCAACCAGCCCGACCCGGTGCGGCTGGCCGGTCGGGTGACGCGGGCGTTCCTCGGCTTCCGGCTCGACTGCGCCCAGTGCCACAACCACCCGTTCGCCGAGTGGAAGCAGGCCGACTTCGAGGGGTTCTCCGCGTTCTTCGGCCAGACGCACATCGGGTTCACCGGCGTGTCCGACGGCCCCGGCGAGTACGAGGTCGAGGACCGCAAGACGCAGGAGAAGAAAGTCGTCGCCCCGCGCGTTCCGTACGGGCCGGAGCTGGTCGGCAACGGTGGCACACGACGGGAGCAGTTGGCCCACTGGGTCACGCACCCGAAGAACCCGTACTTCGCGCGGGCGATCGTCAACCGAACCTGGGCGCTCCTGTTCGGCCGCCCGCTCGTCGAGCCGATCGACAACCTCGAAAGTGTCCCGACTTTCCCGCCCGCGATGGAACTGCTCGCCGAGGACTTCACCAAGAACGGACACGACCTCCGGCGACTGATCCGCGTCATCGCCAACACGGAGGCGTTCCGGCTCGACAGCGTCGCGGCCCACGCCGTCGGCGAGACGGAGGAGAAGGCGTGGGCCGTGTTCCCATTGACCCGGCTGCGGCCCGAGCAAGTTTCGGGCAGCGCGCTGCAGGCCGCGTCGATCACGACCGTTGACGCCGAGTCGCACATCCTCGTCCGGCTGATGCGGTACGGCCAGCAGAACGAGTTCCTCCAGCGGTACGGCGACGGCGGGGCCGACGAGTTCGACACCCACGGCGGCACGATCCCGCAGCGGCTGCTCATGATGAACGGGCGGCTCGTCCGCGAGCGGATCGAGGCGAGTCCGCTGAACGCCACGACACGGATTGCGTGGATGGCCCCCGACGATCCGAAGGCGGTCGAGGTCGCGTACCTCGCCGTCCTGTCCCGCCGGCCGACGGCAGACGAGGCGGCGCACTTTGAACGGACGCTGAAGGACGAATCGCTGTCGCGGGCCGAGCGGCTCGAAGACCTGTATTGGGCACTCTTGAATTCGACGGAGTTCTCATGGAACCACTAACGTACCACCACGACCGCCGCTCCTTCCTCCGCCTCGCCGGGCTGGCCGGGGCGACGTGGCTCGCGCCCGTCGGCCACGCCCTCGCCCGCAGCGCCGAGAAGGCGAAGAACGGCCCCGCGCACTCGGTCATCGTCCTGTGGATGCAGGGCGGGCCGAGCCAGCTCGAAACGTTCGACCCGCACCCGGACACGGCGATCGCCGCCGGGACCGGCGCGATCGAGACGGCCGTGAAGGGCGTGCAACTCGCCCCCGGCCTCGAGCGCGTGGCCGAGGAGATGCAGTCGATCAGCGTCATCCGGTCGATGGTCAGCAAGGAGGGGGACCACGAGCGTGGCACGTACAACCTGAAGACCGGGTTCGGCCCGGACCCGACGGTCGTCCACCCGTCGCTCGGGGCGATCTGCTGCCACGAGCTGCCGGCGGCCGGCACGGACATCCCGCGGCACGTCAGCATCCTGCCCGGCGAGTGGCCGACCCGCGGCGGGTTCCTCGGCGAGAAGTACGACGCCTTCCGCATGGACGATCCGGCCGGCCCCGTACCGGACACGTCGTCGTTCCGGCCGAAGGAGCGGGACGAGAAGCGGCTGCAAAACCTCGACGTGGTCGAGTCCGCGTTCGCGAAGGGGCGGAAGTTGCGGGTCGAGGGGACGCTCCACCGCGACACGATCACGGCGGCCCGCAAGATGATGAGTTCGGAGCAACTCCAGGCGTTCGACGTGTCGAAGGAGCCGGCCGCGGTGCGAAAGCAGTACGGCGACACGCCGTTCGGCCGCGGCTGCCTCGCCGCCCGCCGGCTGATCGAGGTCGGCGTCCGCTGCGTCGAGGTCACGCTGTCCGGATGGGACACGCACGTCAACAACCACGCCGGCGTCAAGAGCCAGCTCACGATCCTGGACCCGCCATTCGCCGCCTTGATCCGTGACCTCCGGGAGCGGAAGCTGTTGGACCGGACGCTCGTGCTGTGGGCCGGGGAGTTCGGCCGCACGCCGGTCATGAACCCCGGCGGCGGCCGCGACCACTGGCCGACCGGGTTCAGCGTCGCGCTCGCCGGCGGCGGTATCCGCGGAGGGCAGGTCATCGGCGCGACCGATCCCGACGGGAAGAAGCCGCCGACGACCCCGGTGAAGGTGGCCGACGTTCACGCGACGATCCTGACGGCCCTCGGCATCGACGCCGGGAAGATCAACCAGACGCCGATCGGCCGGACCGTGCCGTACAGCCAGGGCGAGGCCATCTCCGGGCTACTCTTGTAGGGCGGGTCAAGGCTTTGCGCCGACCCGCCGGGGGACCGCAACCACACGGGAGAAGTGAAGAGGTGGCTGGGCGCGGCGGGTCGGCGCAGAGCCTTGACCCTCCCTACCTCTCGTCACCGGTGGCGGTTCCAGTCCAGGGCCAACGGCGTCGCCGAGAGGCGGGCCGACGGCGTGAGCAACACGGCGGCCATCATTAACGACGGGAAGACCAGTACGCTATCCGGCACGAGCCAGATCAACGTCGCGCTCAAGGTTGCAACGACGAGAAACCACAGCCCGGCCAACCTCTTCGCCGTTCCGTACGTCACGAGTCGCCGCCGCCGGACCTCGCGGACGACGAAGCCCGTCGCGAGCAACTTCAAGCCGACCACTACGGCCATGCCGCACGGCAACCACTCCCCGATCCGCTGGTGATACTCCGGGTGGACGAGCAGCCACAGGCCGACCATCACGCCGCTAAACGCCACGAACAACCCGACCAAGATCGCCCCGCCGATCAACCACTCGCGGCCGGTCAGCCCGACGAGCAGGTTCTCGACGAGCCGCTTCCACGTCAGCAGCAACAGCAGGAACCCGCCGAGGAGAACGCTCGCGACGGCATCCACCGCGGGCCGGGCGGCGAACCATCGCTCGACCACGCCCGCCAGCGGACCGGCCGCCCCGGACAGCAAGACGGCGGCCGAAAGCAACCCCGCCGTGATCGCCCACGCGAGCAGCGTCGTGCGGGCCGCCGTCCGCAGGATCGCGCCGACCAGGGCCGCCGTCGTCAGCGGCCGCGTCGCCACGAACGAGGACAGGGCGTGGGCGTTCTTGACCCAGTGGTTGTGCCGGCCGGGGGCCGTGCCGCCCATTCCCGCGAAGAACACCGGCGCGGCGAGTACGAGGGCGACGTTACGGAGCAGCTTCGGCGGCGAGTGGTCGTCCAGGAAGAACGGGGTCAGGAACAACGGCAGCATGAGGGCCATCCACAGCGGCAACGCGAACCCGTGCCGCCGCCATTCGAACCACCGTTGGGCGGCGTCCGCCGTGCGAAACGGGCGGGCGTCGATGAGGGCGACCGACGCCGGTTCCCCGCCCCCGGCGGCGAGCGGTTCCCACCGCCGGAACCGCCCGAGCCGCGTTCGCAGGACGCCGCAGTAGATCATCCCGCACCCGGCGGGGGCGATCAGACCCAACGCGAGGAGCAATTCCGCGAGCGGCATCCCGACGTTGAATGCGTAGAGTGTAACGCTCACCGGCAAGTGGCCGATCAACAGCGCGACGCCGAGCCGCGCCCACGGCAGTGAGAACGGCCACCAGAGCAGAGCGAGCAGCCATACGAACTGCGTCGCGGCCACCGCCGCCGGCCACCCGAGCGGGGCCTTCAACCCCCACGGCCGGAACACGAGGCCCGCGGCCGTGAGCCACAAGGCGACGAGCGCGGCCGCGCCGAAGACCGCCGGCCACGCAGCCAGTTCGACCGTGCGAACAGGTAGACTGAGCATCCGCGCCGGGTAACACGACCCGGCCGCCGCCACGTCCGTGTCGAACCCGAAGCCGAACACGGCGACGACGTAGCACACCACGAGCGCGAACAGGACGAACGCGAACCCCATGACGGTCGCGCTCAGCTCTGGGGACGCGGCCGTGGCCAGCACGAACGTCACCATCCCGGCGGCCACGATTCCGAGGCCGCGGCGGTGACGGCGGACCAACATCTCGCCGATGGCAAGGGCGGGCACGGTCATCGCTCGGCCCCCCCGGCGCGGGCCACGAAGATTTCATCCAGCGATGGCGTGCCGCGGTTCACGACCTTCCCGCCGACCGCTTCCGCGGCCGTCCGCAGCTCGTCGAACCGGCCCTGGCAGATGGCCGTCCACTCCTGCCCGCCGCCCTCCCACGCGAGCGCCCCGGCCAGCGCCGGCGGCCGGGCCACGCCCGCGTCGAACCGCACCGTTAGCCGCTGGTGGCTCGTCTTCAAGTCGTCGAGCGGGCCGCTGTACGCCAGCCGGCCGCGGATGAGCAGCGCCACCGAGTCCGAAACTCGCTCGACTTCGTCCAGCAGGTGTGACGAGAACAGGACCGTCCGCCCGTCGTCCGCGACGGTGCGGATGACCGCTCCGAGGATGTCCCGCCGCACGATCGGGTCGAGGCCGCTCGACGGCTCGTCGAGGACGAGCAGCGGCGGCCGGTACGACACGGCCGCGAGCAGCCCGGCCCGCGACCGCTGGCCGCGCGACAGGTGCTTCACCTTCGCGCGAAGGTCCAGCTCGAAGTCCTTTCGCAGCCGCTCGGCGTACTCGGCGTCCCAGCCGGGGAAGAACGACGCCGTGTACCTCATCAGTTCGCCGACGGTCATCCACCCCGGCAGGTCCGTGTCCTCGGACAGGTAACCGACTCGCGACAGCACGCCGACCGGGTCGGCCACCGGGTCGCGGCCGAACACGCGGACGGTCCCGCTTTCCGCCCGAAGGAGGCCGAGTAAATGCTTGATGAGTGTCGTCTTGCCCGCGCCGTTCGCGCCGACGAGGCCGAACACCGAGCCGCGGGGCACGGCCAACGACACGGTGTCGAGGGCTTGCTTCTGCCCGAATCGGCGGCTCAGCCGGTCCACGGCGACGACCGTTTCGGAATCGTCCGACGAAGTTGTCATCACGGCTCCTTCTGCGGCGGGTCGAGCCGGTCGGCCCGCGCGCGAATGAGGTCGAACAGGGCTTCGGAATCGAACCCGAGCTGGCTCGCCTCGGCCAACAGCGCGTCGATCCGCTCGGTCAGGATGCGGACCTTCTCCCGCCGCGCGAGCGGCGACCCGGCGTCCGACACGAACGTCCCGGTCGTCCCGCGCTTCACCACGACGCCGGCGACTTCCAGCTCGCGGTACGCCCGCGCGACGGTGTTCGGGTTGATGAGCAGCCGCTCCGCGAGCGTGCGGATCGGCGGCAGCTCCGCCCCCGGCGGCAGCCGCCCGGCCGCCACGAGGTACTTCACCTGGTTGACGATCTGGAGGTAGATCGGCACGCCGTCGTTCGCGGATATCCGAATCTCCATCGGGTCGAACGCCTCGGGCCGGTTGACCTGTTGTATTAATTCAATAATACAATGCACCGAAGCGTTGTCAATACGACTCGACCTGTTTTCTCGTAGGGCGGGTCAAGGCTTTGCGCCGACCCGCCGGGGGATCACGACCAGATTTAAGAGACGCCGAGCCGGCGGGGGCGCGGCGGCGGGTCGGCGCAAAGCCTTGACCCGCCCTACGGGTTGTAGAACCCGGAGCGGTAGCGACGGGGTGAGGTCACTCACCCCGTCGCTACCGCTCCGGGTTCCATAAAAATGGGTTACCCCTCTCCCGGAGTCCGCCATGAAGTACGTCCTCGCGCTCGACGAAGGCACGACGAGCGCCCGCGCCATCGTCTTCGACCACGACGGCAACGTCCGAGCCGTCGCGCAGAAGGAGTTCGCCCAGCACTTCCCGCAGTCCGGCTGGGTCGAACACGACGCGGAGGAAATCTGGTCCGCGCAAGTCGGCGTCGCCGTCGAGGCGATGAGCCGGGCGCGGGTCGGGCCGGGCGACCTCGCTGCCGTCGGCATCACGAACCAGCGGGAAACGACCGTCGTTTGGGACCGGCAGACCGGCACGCCCGTCGGCCCGGCGATCGTCTGGCAGGACCGCCGCACGGCCGGGTTCTGCGACCACCTCCGCAACGGCGGCCACGAGAAGCGGATCCAAGAGCGGACCGGCCTCTTGATCGATGCGTACTTCTCCGGCAGCAAGGTCGCCTGGATTCTGGACAACGTCCCCGGCGCGCGGGCGAAGGCAGAAGCCGGGCAGCTCGCGTTCGGCACGATCGACAGTTGGCTCATGTGGAAGTTGACCGGCGGCCAGCTGCACGCCACGGACGTGACGAACGCCTCACGGACGATGCTGTTCGACATCCACGCCGGCGCGTGGGACGACGAGTTGCTGAAGCTGTTCCGCGTGCCGCGGTCGATGTTACCGGAGGTACGCGCGTCGAGCGAGGTCTACGGCGAGGCGTCCGTGCCGGGGCTGGCGGGCGTGCCGCTGGCGGGGATCGCGGGCGACCAGCAGGCCGCGCTGTTCGGGCAGATGTGCTTCTCGCCGGGGTTGACGAAGAACACCTACGGGACCGGCTGCTTCATGCTTCAGAACACCGGTGAACAGGCGGTCACGTCACGGAACCGGCTGCTCACGACCGTCGCCTGGAAACTCAATGGGAAAACCTCCTACGCGCTCGAAGGGGCGGTGTTCGTCGCCGGGGCGGTGGTGCAGTGGCTCCGCGACGGGCTGAAGCTGATCCGCACGGCCGAGGAGGTGAACCAGCTCGCCGCGACCGTGCCGGACAACGGCGGCGTCTACCTCGTGCCCGCGTTCACCGGCCTCGGCGCGCCGCACTGGGACCCGTATGCCCGCGGCTCCATCGTCGGCCTGACCCGCGGCACGACCGGCGGCCACATCGCGCGGGCGGCCGTCGAGAGCATCGCGTTCCAGTCGGCGGAGTTGCTCGAAGCGATGCGGGCCGACTCGCACCAGCCGCCGGCCGAGTTGCGGGTGGACGGCGGCGCGTCGCGGAGCGACCTGCTCATGCAGTTCCAGGCCGACCTCCTCGGCGTCCCGGTCGCGCGGCCGACGGTGACGGAAACGACCGCCCTCGGCGCGGCCTACCTCGCGGGCCTCGCCACCGGCTACTGGAAGACGACGGACGAACTCGCACGGCAGTACCAGGTCGAGAAGCGATTCGAGCCGCGGATGCCGAAGGATCAGGCCGCCGAACTTCGCGCCACCTGGGGCCGGGCCGTCGGGCGGGCGAAGGGGTGGGTCGTCGCGTGAACCGAGACGAGATGCTGCGGCGGCTGGCCGACCGGCGGGAGCCGTGGGACGTGATCGTGATCGGGGGCGGCGCGACCGGGGCGGGCATCGCGGTGGACGCCGCGACCCGCGGGTACACAGTGCTACTCCTCGAGCGCGACGACTTCGGCAAGGGCACGTCGAGCCGGAGCACCAAGCTCGTCCACGGCGGCGTCCGCTACCTCGAACAGGGGGACGTGCGGCTCGTCATGGAGGCGCTGCACGAGCGCGAGCGGTTGCTGCGGAACGCGCCGCACCTCGTCCGCGTGCAGCCGTTCGTTGTGCCGGTCTACTCGTGGTGGGAGGCCCCGTTCTACGGCGTCGGGCTGAAGCTCTACGACTGGCTCGCCGGCCGGCACTCGTTCGGCGCGTCGCGCTACCTGTCGCGGCGGGAGGTGATCCGCCGCGTCCCCGGCGTACGGGCCGACGGGCTTCGCGGCGGCATCTTGTACCACGACGGCCAGTTCGACGACGCGCGGCTGCTCATCGACTTGATGCGGACCGCCGCCGAGCACGGGGCGACGGTGCTGAACTACGCGCGGGTGACCGGGTTCGAGAAGGCTACCGGCCGCGTCACCGGCGTGACCGTTCGCGACGGGGAGACGGGCCGCGAGTACACGGCCGCCGGCCGTGTCGTCGTGAACGCGACCGGCGCGTTCTGCGATCAGGTCCGGCAACTCGCCGACGCTTCCGCGCAAGGAATGGTCGCGCCGAGCCAGGGCGCGCACCTCGTTCTGGACGAATCGTTCCTCCCCGGCGGCCACGCGATCATGGTCCCAAAGACGGCGGACGGCCGGGTCATGTTCGCGATCCCGTGGCACGGCCACACGCTCCTCGGCACGACCGACGTGGCGATCCCCGAACCCGTCGCGGAACCGCGGGCGACGGAGGCGGAGGTCGAGTTCATTCTGAACACGGCCGCGAATTACCTCGCGAAGAAGCCGACGCGGGCGGACGTGCTCAGCGTCTTCGTCGGCATCCGGCCGCTCGTGCGGGCGGTCGGCGCGAAGAACACGGCCGCCCTGTCGCGGGACCATACGATCCACCGCGACGCGAACGGCCTGGTGACGATCACCGGCGGGAAGTGGACGACGTACCGGAACATGGCCGAGGACTGCGTGAACCAGACGGCGGCGTGGGCGGGGCTGCCGGACCGCCGGTGCGCGACGAAGAACTTGCGGATACGCGGGCCGGCTCACGAGGGCGGGGAGCAACTTCATCCCGACTTGCCGTACACGACCGCTGACGCGGTTTCGGCCGTTCGAAGCGAGATGGCGAGAACGGTCGAGGACGTGCTGTCGCGGCGGACGCGGGCGCTGGTTCTCAACGCGGCCGCGGCCGTCGCGATGGCCCCGCG
Organism: Limnoglobus sp.; assembly: GCF_059499385.1. Lineage (NCBI taxonomy): Bacteria > Pseudomonadati > Planctomycetota > Planctomycetia > Gemmatales > Gemmataceae > Limnoglobus > Limnoglobus sp. Next base: position 115,737 of record NZ_JCABYM010000009.1, read on the forward strand.
GGTGGCGGAGGTCCTGGCGCGTGAACTGGGCCGGGACGTGGCGTGGCAGGCCGAACAGTTCGCAAAGTTTGAGCAGTTAGCGACAGGATATCGGTTGACTGATTTGTAGGGCGGGTCAAGGCTTTGCGCCGACCCGCCGCCGGGTACAGCCACCCCCGGCGGGTCGGCGCAAAGCCTTGACCCGCCCTACGATGTCAGTGCCGCGAACAGGTACGCGCCCGCCAGCCCGCCGATGAGTGGGCCGAGGACCGGGACCCACGCGTAGCCCCAGTCGGAATCGCCCTTCCCCGGAATCGGCAGGATCGCGTGCGCGAGCCGCGGCCCCAAGTCGCGGGCCGGGTTGATCGCGTACCCGGTCGTCCCGCCCAGGCTCAGCCCGATGGCCCACACCACGAGGCCGACGAACGCCGGCTCGACACTTCCCAAGGATGCCTTGCCGACGGCGGACGCGATGAACACCAGCGCGAACGTGCCGATGACCTCGCTCAAGAAGTTCGCCGACGGGTTCCGGATCGCCGGGGCCGTGCAGAACACGCCCCGCTTCGCCGCCGCGTCCGGCGTCTCCTTCCAGTGCGGCAGATAGTGCAGCCACACCAGCACCGCCCCGCAGAACGCGCCGAGCACCTCCGCGAGGATCAACTGCCCGCCGGCCGCGGCCGGCGTCTTGTTCGTGACGATGTCCACGAACGGCCCGACCGGGTTCAGCGCGCCGGGGCCGCCGAGGGCCTTCGACACGAAGATGCCGCACGTCACGGCGAACGCCCACCCCGCGGTGACGACGATCCAGCCGGCGTTGTTGGCCTTCGACTTCGCGAGGAGGACGGCGGCGACGACGCCGTCGCCGAGCAGGATGAGGATGAGCGTACCGAAGAATTCGCCGACGACTGGCTGGCTCACGGCAGGGCACTCCGAACGGGGAGGGTTCGTTCGGCCTGTTCTATGCGATCAGTTGGGTCACGACCTTCCCGGCCACGTCGGTCAGCCGGAAGTCGCGGCCCTGGAACTTGTACGTTAGCTTCTTGTGGTCCATCCCGAACAGGTGCAGGACGGTCGCGTGCAGGTCGTTGATGTGAACGGGGTCCTCGACCACGTTCCATCCGAGCTCGTCCGTCTTGCCGAGGATCGTGCCGCCCTTCACGCCGCCGCCGGCCATCCAGACGGTGAAGCAGAACGGGTGGTGGTCGCGGCCGGTCACGTTCGGGCTGCCGTTGCGATTCTCGCCGAGCGGCGTGCGGCCGAACTCGGACAGCCACAGCACGAGCGTGCTGTCGAACAGCCCGCGCCGCTTCAGGTCCTTCAGCAGCGCCGCGACCGGTTGGTCGGCCATCAGGCAGTTGTGCTTCAGCTCCGCGTCGAGGTTCGAGTGGTGATCCCAGCTCGCGTGGAACAGCGACACGAACCGCACGCCCCGCTCGACCAGCCGCCGGGCGAGCAGGCAGTTCGTGGCGAACTGGCGGAACTGCCCCTTCCCGCCGCCGCGGGCCGCCTTGAGGTCCGGCTCCACGCGGTCGAGGCCGTACTCGTCGAGCGTCTTCTTGTCCTCCTTCGACAGGTCGATCAGTTCCGGCGCGGCCGCCTGCATCTTGTACGCGAGTTCGTAGGCGGCGATCCGGCTGTTGATCTCGGCGTCGCCGACCGTCGCGTGCCGCACACCGTTGAGGTCGCGGACGGCCTCGATCGTCTTCGCCTGCATCGCGTCGGACAGGCCCGGCGGGTTCGACAGGTTCAGCACGGCGTCGCCCTGGCTGCGGAACAGCGTGCCGGCGAAGTTCGACGGCAGGAACCCGCTGCCCCAGTTCGACGTGCCGCCGGACGTGCCGCGGCCGGCCGACAGGACGACGTAGCCGGGCAGGTTCTTCGCCGCGCTGCCGAGGCCGTAGTTCATCCAGCTCCCCATGCTCGGCCGCCCGAACATGGTGCTGCCGGTGTTCATGAGCAACTGGCCGGGGTGGTGGTTGAACGCCTCGGTGTGCATCGACCGGACGAACGCCATGTCGTCCACGCACGTCGCCAGGTGCGGCAGCAGGTCCGACAGGTCCATGCCGCACTGGCCGTGCTTCTGGAACTTCCGGGGGCAGCCGAGGACGGTGGCCGTCTCCTTCTGGAGGAACGCGAACCGGACGTTCTTGGTGAACGACTCCGGCAGCTTCTGCTTGTGCAACTCCATGAGCTTCGGCTTCGGGTCGAACAGGTCGATCTGCGACGGCGCGCCTTCGAGGTAGATGCAGATGCAGTTCTTGGCCTTCGGGGCGAAGTGCGGGGCCTTCTCGTCCGCCGCGAGGCGGCCGTCCTGCGCCAGCAGCGACGCGAGCGCGACGAGGCCGACGCCGTTGGCGGACGTGGCGAGGAAGTCGCGGCGGGTCTGGAGCAGGCGTTCTTGAAGAGGGTTCATCGTCACTCCCGCGTCACAAATTCGTCGAGATTGAGTAAAGCGCGGCACACGCCGACCCACGCGGCCGCGTCTTCCGGCGGCACGCCGGCTGGCGCGTGCTTGCCGACCAGCTTCGCCGCGGCCGCCGGGTCCTTCTTCGCGAGCGCTTGCAGCTCCGCGAACAGCTTTATCACCCGCTTCTCCTCGGCCTTCGTCCAATCGCGGCCGAGGCAGAGCTGGAATGCGTACTCGCCTGCGTTGTCCTTGCGCTCCGTTAGCGCCTGCTTCGCGAGGGCCTGGGCCGCCTCCACGAACACCGCGTCGTTGAGGACGGTCAGCGCCTGCAGCGGCGTGTTCGACCGCTCACGGCGGACGGCGCACACGTTCGAGTCCGGGTTGTCGAACGCCATCAACGTCGGGTACGGGCTGGTCCGCTGGAACCAGATGTACATCCCCCGCTTGTACCGGTCCGGGCCGGTCGTCTCGGGCCACTTCGCGCTGTTCGCGTAGGTCAGCTCCGAGATGCCCGGCGGCTGCGGCGGGCGGATCGACGGCCCGCCGACCGTCGGGCTGAGCAGGCCGCTCGCCGCGAGCGCACTATCCCGCACGATCTCGGATTCGAGCCGCAGCCGCGACTGCCGGGCCAGCAACACGTTCAACGGGTCGCGATCGGCCAGCACGGTCGTCACCGCGGACGACTGCCGGTACGTCGCGGACGTGACGATCAGCTTGTGCAGCTTCTTGAGGGACCAACCGAGGTCGTCGCGGAAGGCGGCGGCGAGGGAATCGAGCAGTTCCGGGTGCGACGGCGGCTGGCCTTGCGTGCCGAAGTCCTCCGGCGTGGCGACGAGGCCGCGGCCGAAGAACTTACCCCAGACCCAATTGACGGTGACGCGGGGTGTCAACGGGTTGTCAGTGGAAACGAGCCACCGCGCCAGGTCGAGCCGGGTCTTCGGTTCCGCCGCCTTCGGGAGCACGGCGGGCGTGCCGGGCTGGACGACCACGCCCTTGCGGAGGAAGTCGCCGCGGACGAGTACGTTCGTCGGCCGGACCGCGCCCATCACGAGCGTTTGCACCTTCGACGCGGTTGGCAGCTTCTTCTCGAACGTGGCGAGTGCCGTCTCCCGCCTCACGAGTTCGGACGTGGACAGGTTCTTCGCCTTCGCTTCCTCGATGGCGGCCTTCAGCTTCGTCCGCTCGGCCTCGGCCTCCTTCGACGCGGCCGTCAACTTCTCCACCTCGCCGGGCAGCGGGGCGGACAGATCGACCTCGCGGTCCGAGTTGAAGAACGCGAACAGTTGGTAGAACTCCCGCTGGCTGAGCGGGTCGTACTTGTGGTCGTGGCACTGGCTGCACCCGACGGTCAGGCCGAGCCAGACGGTCCCGGTCGTGTTCACCCGGTCCACGACGGCCGCGACGCGGAACTCCTCCTGATCGACGCCGCCCTCCTTGTTCGTCAGCGTGTTGCGGTGGAACCCGGTTGCCGTCCTTTGTTCGACGGTCGCGTTCGGCAGCAGGTCGCCGGCGAGTTGTTGAATCGTGAACTGATCGAAAGGTAGGTCGGCCTTGAGCGCGTGAATCACCCAGTCGCGATACCGCCACGCGAACGGTCGGCCGGTGTCCTTCTCGTACCCGTCGCTGTCGGCGTACCGGGCCGCGTCCAACCAGTGGCGTCCCCACCGCTCGCCGTAGTGCGGCGACGCGAGCAGCCGGTCTACCAGTCTCTCGTAAGCGTCTCCGGAGGAGTCATTGACGAAGTCGTCCACCTCCTTCGGCGTCGGCGGCAGACCGGTCAGGTCGAGCGACAGCCGCCGGATGAGCGTGGGCCGATCCGCCTCCGGCGACGGTTCCAGTTTCTCCTTCGCCAGCCGTTCGCGGATGAAGAAGTCGATCGCGTTGCGGTCGGCCGGCACGGCCGGCTTCGTGATTGGCTGAAACGACCAGTGCTTCGACTTCGCTTCCACGGCGACCGCCGCGGTCGTGCCCCACTTCGCCCCCTGGTCGATCCACGCGCGGAGCACGCCGACCTCGTCGGCGGCCAGCTTCGTCGCGTCACCCGGCGGCATGGCGCGGTCCTTGTCCAACCCCGCGACGCTGTGAATCAGCGGGCTGTCCGCCGACTTCTTCGCGACGATGACCGGCCCGCTATTCCCGCCGGCGTGCGCTGACTTCTCGTCGGTGAGGCGGAGGCCGCCCTTCTCCTTCTCACCGTGACATTTGAAGCAGTGTGTATTCAGCAGCGGCAGCACGTCCGTATCGAAGTCGATGGCCCGCGCCGCGGCGGGCGGCAGCTTCGGCTTCTCGTCGGCCCGTGCGGACGCGAGTACGAAAAGGCCGCACGAAAGGGAAAGAAGGAATCGCATGGCGGAAAGGGCCGTGGATGGCGGGGGTGGGTATTCACACTCTAATCGAACCACTGCGTGATGACAAACCAAAGCCCGGCGAGCCGAGCGGCGTAAGCCGCCGGGTGAGGGCGCGTTACCCGGCGGCTTACGCCGCTCGGCTCGCCGGGTGGTTCACTTCTTCATCAGGTTCAGCACGGCCAGGCTCATCGTCCGGACGCCGGTGCGGACGCTCGGCTCCGGGGCCGGGGCGAAGCTGTCCGAGTGCATCGACGGCAGCGGCTTGCCGCCCGGCTTCTCGGACTCCGCGAACCGGTCGTCCGGGATCGTGCCGAGGAAGTACATGAAGATCGGCACCCCCTCCCGCCCGAACCGGCCGAAGTCCTCGCCGCCCATGATCGGCGGCCGCTCGATCACGTTCTTGTCCCCGAGCACGTCGCGGAGCACCGGGATCGTCTTCCGGGTTAGCGCCACGTCGTTGAACGTGGACGGCGTGAACTCGTCGAGGTTCACCCTCACCACCGGGGCCGGCGCTCTCGCCCCTTCCGCCGCGGCCTTGCAGATGCGGTCGATGGCCTTCAAGACGTGGTCGCGGACCGTGTCCTTCGTGCTGCGGACGGTGATCTGGAGCTTCACCTCGTTCGGGATGATGTTATGCTTCGTGCCGCCGTGGATCGACCCTACGGTCACGACGGCCGGGTCGGTCGGGTTCACCTCCCGGCTCACGATCGTCTGCAAATCGAGAATGATTCGCGCCGCCAACACGATCGGATCGACGGTCGTGTGCGGCGACGCACCGTGCCCGCCGACGCCCTTGACGGTCACGTCCACGGTGTCCACGTTCGCCAGGGCCAGCCCCTCGCTGTACCGGACCGTGTTCACCTTCGCCAGCGCGTCCGCGTGCAGCGCGAGGCAGTAGTCCGGCTTCGGGAACCGCTTGAACAGGCCGTCCTCCAGCATCGCCCGCGCGCCGACGCCGATCTCCTCCGCGGGCTGGCCGATGAACACGAGCGTGCCGGACCACTGGTCCTTGAGTTGCGTCAGCACGCGGGCGGTGCCGACCCAGCACGTCATGTGAACGTCGTGCCCGCAGGCGTGCATCACGCCCACGTCGGCCCCGTCGCGGTTCTTCGTGCGGACCTTCGACGCGTATGGAACGCCCGTCTGCTCCGTCACCGGCAGGGCGTCCATGTCAGCGCGGACGAGGACCGTCGGGCCGGGGCCATTCTTCAGCACGCCGACGACGCCGGTTCCGCCGACCTTTTCCGTGACGGTGAACCCGAGGGCACGCAGCTCCTCCGCCAGCCTCGCGGCCGACTTCACCTCTTGCAGAGAGAGTTCCGGGTTCGTGTGGAAGTGCGTATACAGTTCGAGGAGGTTCTTCAACTCGGCATCGACCTTCGCATCGACGAGCGCGAGGGCCGGCTTGACCCAGGCGGTGTCGGCGGCGGGCTTCGGTGGGTCTGCGGCGTTCGGCCGCGGGGCAATCAACGCGATCGGCAGCAGCAACACGATGTAACGCGACATCCGGCATCTCCAGGGGACGAATGCCTGACGATACCGCAGGAGATGTTTCGGAGAAAGGACTAAACCGCCGCCATTACCGGGCCAAACGTCGTCGCGATGGCGGCGGGCGTCAGCACTTCGGCCGGCGGCCCCTCGGCGATGATCCGGCCGCCGCGCAGGCACAGGACGTGATTCGCGAACTTGCTCAGCGTGTTCAGGTCGTGCGACACCAGCACGATCGTCGTGCCGGACTCGTCGTTGATTTCCTTCAGCAGGTTGTTGAACCCTTCCTGGTCCTTGAAGTCGATGCCGGACGACGGCTCGTCCAGCAGCAGCAACTCCGGCTTCGGCTCCAGCGCCAGCGCCAGCATCACCCGCTGGAGCTGCCCGCCGGACAGCCCGTCGATGGGCACGTCGAGCAAGCTCGGCGGCACGCCGACGCGGTCGAGCATCGGCAGCATCTTGCGGATGACCCGCTTCGACACGCCGAAGAAGATCGGCCACCGCTGCTGCGCCAGCCCGATCAGGTCGCGGACGGTGATCGGCAGCGTCGCCTCGATGCTCAGCCGCTGCGGGACGTACCCGACGTGGTCCGGCCGCGGCCGGCGGTGGTCCTCGCCGCACGCGAACGTGATGTCGCCGGTGTACGCGAACTCGCCGACGAGCGTTCGCAGGAAGGTGGACTTGCCGCACCCGTTGAGGCCGACGATGGCGGTGATTTGTCCGCGGCCGATGTCGCACGACAGGTCGGACAAAATGGGCCGACCGCCGCGGGTCACCCGCAGGTTGCGGACGGCCACCATCGGCGGCCCGGAATCGCGAACGGCCAGCGAGATCGGCATTACTTGAGCGCGTCCGCGAGGGTCTTCAGGTTCGCCCGCATCTTCGTCTCGTACCAGTCGGCGTTGAACTCGTCGGCGGTCGCTGTCTCGAGCGGGTCCACGACGACCATCTGCACGTCGTTCAGCCCCTTCGCCTTGAGCGCGTCGGCCACGGCCTTCGCGGACGTGCCGGCCCCGTACTGCGGCTCGACGGCGATGACGCGAATCTTCTTCTTCTCGCAGCGTTCGAGCAACTGGTTGAGTTCCTTCTGCGTCGGCTCCTGCCCAGGGTTCGTCTGGATGACTTCGGGAACTTTCAGGCCGAACGTCTTGGTGAAGTAGGACAGTGAGTCGTGGAACGTGATGAACTGCCGCTCCGTCTTGTCTTTCAGCATCGCCTGCCCGTCGGCCTTCAACTTCTTCAGCTTCTCGACGTACTTCGCGGCCCGGTCCTCATACCCGGCGGCGTGGGCCGGGTCGCGCTGCTTCAGCTCGTCGCGGATCGCCTCGACCATCTTCACCGCCTGATCGACGCCCAGCCAGACGTGCGGGTCGTGGTCGCCGTGGTCGTGGTCGTGCTCCCCGGACCCCTCTTCCTCCTTGCAGCAGTCGCACCCGCCGTGAACGAGCATGTCCTCGGGGATCGCCTTGCCGAGCGAGACGACGGGAACCTTCTTGCTCGTCCCCTTCTGGATCGTCTTGACGTTGCGGTCTTCGAGGCCGAGGCCGTTGATGAGCAGCACGTCGGCCCCCGCGAACACCCGGATGTGGTTCGGGTTGTCCTTGATGTGGTGCGGCCCCTCCTCGTCGAACAGGACGCGGAGGGTGGCGTCGTCGCCGGCCACGTTCATCGCGAAGCACTGGATCGGGGCGAACGAGGCCAGCACCTTCGGGCCGGGCTTGGCGGGCCAGCCGTCCGACTGGTCGGCGGGCGAGCAGCCGACGCTCATCGCGAGCGGGACGCTCAGGGAGCCGAACAAGAGCTTGGTGAAGTGTCGGCGGTTCATGGCCGCCTCCGGGATGCGGGATAACGAGGTAATACCACAGTGATAATACACGGCCCCGGTTCAACAAACAAGGGCCACGTCACACTTCTGCTACGCTTGGTATCGGACGGTAGATCGTTCGATCATTTTGCATTTTTCATTTCACACTTTGCACTGGTTCGATCCGGTTCGGAACAATGCAAAATGAAAAATGCAAAAATTAGAGACTCACCTTCAGCCGCTCCGCCTCCTTCTGGATCATCGCCCACGTCGCGTCCGGGATCGCGATTCCTTCGACCAGTCGCCATTTCTTCATCTCGCGTTCCGGGTCGCCGGGGAGCGTGATCCGCTCGACGCCCGGCGCGGTCGGGCAGCTCCGGACGAACGCCGTCAGCCCGGTCGTCGCCTGCAAGAAGCACTCACGGCCGCCGAACTTCGCCGGGTCGAGGACAACGAACAGCAGCGTGTTGCCGATGCCCGCGAGCGGCGCGGCGGGGTTGCTGCACGCCCCGCCGGACAGGCCGCCGGCGAACAGGTCGAGCAACAGGCCGAGGCCGAACCCCTTGTACGCCTGCGACCCGCCGAACGGCAGGATCGTGCCGCGCGGGTCCTGGTACAGCACGGCCGGGTTCGTCGTCGGCTGGCCGTCGGAATCGAGCAACCACCCAGGCGGCGTCGGCTCATTCTTCTGGAAGTGGACGCGGACCTTGCCCTCCGCGGCGACGCTCGTGCCGAAGTCGAGTACGACCGGGTCGGTGGCGGTCGGCACGCCCATGCAGATCGGGTTCGTGCTGATTCGCCCCTCCCGGCCGCCCGGCGGCGCGACGCGGCGGCCCGCCCCGTGCGAGTTCACGCACGCGATCAGCGCGAGGCCGCTCGCCGCCGCCGTCTCCGCGTACTCGCCGAGGCGGCCGACGTGCCCGCTGTTCCGCAGCGTCCCGGACGCGACGCCGACGGTTTGCGCCTTCTCGACCAGCTTCGCGAGCAGCCGGTGGGCCTGCACCTGGCCGAGGCCCCAGTTCGCGTCCGCCGCGACGACGGCCGGCGTCTCGCTGAGGATGTCGAGCGGCACGTTCGCCCGGAACTTCCCCTCGTTCAGGAACTGGAGGTACTGCGGCACGCGCATGACGCCGTGCGAGTCGTGGCCGCACAGGTTCGCGTCCACGAGGTGGCGGCTCACGACGCCGGCGTCCGCGGCGGGAACCCCGGAGGCGGCGAACAGCCGCTCGGCCAGGCGGGTCAATGGTTCGGGTTGGAACGTCGGCATAGAACACCGGGGAGAATGGGATGTGCTGAAACAGTACGACCCGGTTCCGCGTTCGGCCGCTGACCCTCCCGAGGTACGTTCATGGCGTTCACGATCACCACCCGCGAAGTGAAGGCCGGCGACCGCACCGGCACGGCGTTCGTCCTGGCGAACGCGGCCGACACCGACCGGGCCGAGGTCTGGCCGACGCACGGGTTCAACTGCCTCCGGTGGCAGGTCAAGGACGGCGGGACGTGGGACGACATCCTCTACACCGCCCCGGACTGGGACGCGAACCCGGTCCCGACGCGGAGCGGCCACCCGATCCTGTTCCCGTTCCCGAACCGGCTGCGGGCCGGGACGTTCACCCACGGCGGGAAGGCGTACCAACTTCCACTGAACGAATCGACGGGCAAGCACGCCATCCACGGGTTCACGCCGCGGACGCCGTGGCGGGTCGTCGGGATGGGCACGACCGCCGACGCCGCGTTCATCACCGGCGAGTTCCAAATCTCGAAGGACGCCCCGCACGCCGTCGGCTGCTGGCCGGCCGACGCCCGGCTGAAGGTCACGTACCGGCTGACGGAAACGGCCCTCCGAGTGGAGGCCGTGGCGGACGCGGCCGACGGGAAGGAGCTGCCGTTCGGCCTCGGCTACCACCCGTACTTCCGCGCCCCCGGCGGCCCGGCCGACATCGCCGACTGGGACCTGACGGCCCACGTCCAGACCGTGTGGGACGCCGAGGGCGGGCTGCCGAAGGGGACGCTCTCGCCGCTGCCGCCGGCGCTCGACTTCCGCACGGCGAAGGCGGTGGGCGACGTGCAGCTCGACACGCTGTTCGGCTCGCTGACGCCGAAACCGATCCCGAACGACCCCCTCGTCGAGGTGTCGCGGCTGGCGGCGGCGAACGGCAAGGTCTCGCTGGTCGTGGCCGTCGATCCGGCGTTCCGGGAGTTGCTCCTGTTCACGCCGCAGCACCGGAAGGCGGTCGCCATCGAGCCGTACACCTGCGCGACGGACGCGGCGAACCTCCAGCCGGCCGGGACCGACGCCGGGTGGCGGGTTTTGAAGCCGGACGAGACGTTTGCCGCCGACGTTGAATATCGCCTCGTCCCGCCGGCGGGCGCTAACCGTTCTTAACCCCGACTTTCGCCAATCGGGAAATCTTGACACCCCGGCCGGCAGCCCCGGCCGGTCCCGCTTGCTCGCCTTCACATCGCGACCTACGGTTCGGGAAACTCCCCGTTCCGTAGGCGGTCCCAATGGGTTGGTTAAGTCGGTCGAAGAGTACGCCCCCCCCCGCCCCGCGCCGCAGCGTCGTCGGGCAGGTCGTCCTCGGCCACTACGAACTGATCAAGATGATCGGCGAGGGGAGTAACGGCGAGGTCTACCTCGCCCGCCAACTCGACCTGCCGGACCATTACGTCGTCGTCAAGCGGGTCAAGGCCCACCTGCTGGACAACCCGAAGTTCCGGCAGTTCTTCGACGGCGAAGTCCAGTCGATGTGCCGGTTCAACCACCCGTACATCGTTCAACTCCTCGACGCCTCGCTCGACGACCCGCTCGGCCCGTGCCTGGTGTTGGAGTACGTCCCCGGCGTCACGCTCGAGGCGTTGATGGAGCAGTACCCGCGGTGGTACCCGCAGCGGTTCTCCCGGCTGTTCGGCCAGCTCTGCCACGCGCTGCAGGCCGCCCACGACGCCGGGATCATCCACCGCGACCTGAAGCCGGCGAACATCATGGTCACCGGGTTCGGCACGGCGGAGGAGAGCCTGAAGGTCATGGACTTCGGGTTCGCCGGGTTCACCGAGCGGCCCCACATCTCGATGGCCGACCTGACCGGCAGCGAGGACATCAACGCCCTCGGCACGCCGGCCTACGTCAGCCCGGAGATGGTCCGCGGGGACACCGTCGATCACCGGGCCGACCTGTACGCGGTCGGCGTCATCCTTTTTGAAATCCTCACCGGCCGGCTGCCGTTCGACTACCCGACGGTCAGCCAGATCGTGCTGGCGCACGCCAAGCAGATCGCCCCGCGGTTCGCCCGGCTGGACATCAAGGACGTGTCGCCGGCCGTCGAGGCGGTCGTCCAATGCGCGCTGAGCAAGTACGCCAGCGAGCGGCACCGGTCGGCCCGCGAGTTGGCCCGGCACTTCGGCCAGGCCATCGGCGAGGACATCTGGAACGACACCGCGCCGGCCGGCTACCCGCACCCGTGCCCCGGCTCGCAAACGATCCCGATGAGCTTCGCCGAGAAGACGATGGTGGACGTGCCCGCGCCGGGGTCGCTGGAAGACCAGTTCACGTTCTTCGACAAGTTCGAGGCGCTCCTGTCCCCGAAGCTGGCGGCGATGAAGCTCAAGGGGTTCGTGGCCGAGGTGAACGGGACGGTCCTGGACAGCCAGCCGGGGCAGGTCGTGATGCACGTCGGCCTGCCGGACGGGTGGAACGGCCGCTCGACCCGCAGCGGCGTGATCGGGTGGCTGACCTCCGTGCGGGGCAACGGCGTCCGCCCCGGCGAGGAGCCGATGGAGGTGAAGCTCCAGATGCAGAACCTGGACGCGAACCGGGTGGCCGTGTGCGTGTCGTTCCACCCGATCCCGGAGTTCATGCCGGACGACGTGTACACCTGGCAATCCCGGTGCGAGGAGGTGTACAACATCCTCCGCATGTTCCTGATGGCGCGGTAATCACGTCCCCCGACAACGATACACTGACGGGATGAGTGATTCCCCTTCCCTCCCGACGGTCCGGCTGAAGATCGAGCGCCGCTCTTCCCACCCGTGGGTCTTCCAGAAGATGGTCGAGCGGCCGGCGGCGCGGCTGCCCGGCGGCACGGTCGTGGACATCGAAGACCGGGCCGGCCAATGGGTCGGCCGCGGGTTCTACAACGGCCACTCCCGCATCTCCCTCCGCGTCCTCACGGCGAACAAGGACGAGGCCATCGACGCCGACTTCTTCAAGAAGAAGATTCGGACGGCCGTCGCCCTCCGCCGGGAGTTGCTGCAACTCGACGCGCTGACGACCGCCTACCGCGTCATCCACTCGGAAGCCGACGGCCTCAGCGGCCTCGTCGTGGACAAGTTCGGGTCCACCGTCGTCGTCGAGTTCTTCGCCGCCGGGATGTACCGCGTCCGGCAAACCATCCTCGACGCGCTCGGCGAGGAGTTCCCCGGCTCGACGTTCTACTGGTTCGCGGAGGAGCACGTCGGCAAGCAGGAGTCGTTCGACTGCCGCAGCCCGGAGCCGCCGCCGCCGGAGGTCGTCACCGAGCACGGGATCAAGTTCCGGGTCGCCCCCGGCACGAAGCACAAGACGGGGTTCTTCTGCGACCAGCGGGACAACCGGAAGTTCCTCGGCGGGTTCTGCGGCGGCAAGCGGGTGCTGGACATCTGCTGCAACACCGGCGGGTTCGCGGTCTACGCGAAGGCCCACGGCGCGACGGAGTCGATCGGCCTCGACCTCGACGAGCAGGTGATCGAGCTGGCGAAGCAGAACGCGAAGTTGAACGGCTTGCAGGTCCGGTTCATCCAGTCGGACCTGTTCCCGTGGCTGCGGGACGCGATCCCGAACGGCGAGCGGTTCGACGTGGTCGTCCTCGACCCGGCGAAGCTGACCCGCGACCGCGAGGACGTGGACGCGGCCCTGCGGAAGTACACGGACATGAACCGGCTGGCGCTGCAGGTCGTGTCGCCGGGCGGCGTGTTCCTGACGTGTTCCTGTACCGGGTTGATCGGCGAGCCGGACTTCCTGGAGATGCTGCGGCGGGCGGCCTGGCAGGCCGGCCGCGAGGTGCAAATCTTCCGCGTCAGCGGGGCCGGGGCCGACCACCCGTTCTTCGCGCACGTACAGGAGGGACGGTATCTGAAAGCCGTGTTCGCGCGGGTGTTCTGAACTCACATGATCTGGCGGTCGTCGGTCTTGTAGGGCGGGTCAAGGCTTTGCGCCGACCCGCCGGGGGACCGCAACCACACGGGAGAAACGTACAGGTGGTTGGGGGCGCGGCGGGTCGGCGCAAAGCCTTGACCCGCCCTACGAGGTCGCCCGCCGTTCTCCGTCGTCCTTCCGAAACCCCCACGGGCAGTGCCGACAGCCGCTCTCGCAGCACCGGCCGCGGTCGCGGAGGAACGCCTCCGTGAACACCCACCGGCCGCCCTCGACGTAGTAGTCGCGGCCCTCCACGAGTGGTTTCGGCCCGGCCGTTTCGTCCGTCATTGTCCCGTCCGTATCATGACCGCACCTCCGAGGAAGCCAATATGGGCCGCCGGTCGTCGGGCGTACTGCTCCATCCTACCAGCCTGCCGGGGCCGTTCGGCGTCGGCGACCTCGGCCCGATGGCGAACCGGTGGATCGACACGCTCGCGGCGATGAAGCAGTCGTGGTGGCAAATCCTCCCGCTCGGCCCGACCGGGTACGGCGACTCGCCCTATCAATCGTTCTCCGCGTTCGCCGGGAACGTGAACTTGATCAGCCCGGAGCTGCTGGAGCGGGACGGCCTCGTGTCGTCGTCCGTGTGGGCCGGGCGGTGGTTCCCGGACGACCGCGTGGACTCGTCGGCCGTCGTGCAACTGAAGTCCGCCCTGCTCCGGTTCGCGTGGGAGAACTTTCGGTCCGGGAAGCCCGGCAAGCTGCGGGTCGGGTTCGACGAGTACCGCCAGCACGAGAAGGACTGGCTGGACGACTACGCCCTGTTCATGGCCATCCGCGGCTACGGGAAGGAGGCCCCGCTCACGACCTGGCCCGCGGAGGTGATCCGCCGGACACCTGCCGCGCTCGCGCCGCTGAAGGCGAAGCTCCGCGACGAGATCGAGATGCACCAGTTCGGCCAGTTCCTGTTCGACCGGCAGTGGACGGCGCTCAAAGCCTACGCGAACGCGAAAGATATCCGCATCATCGGCGACATCCCGATCTTCGTGTCGGCCGACTCCGCCGACGTGTGGGCGAACCCGCAGTTCTTCCTCGTGGACGAGAAGTGCCAGCCGAGGGTCGTGGCCGGCGTGCCGCCGGACTACTTCGCCGCGGACGGGCAGCACTGGGGCAACCCGATCTACGACTGGAAGGCGATGCACGCCGACGGCTACGCGTGGTGGATCGCCCGCGTGAAGCAGACGCTCAAGCAGGTCGATCTGATCCGGCTCGACCACTTCCGCGGGTTCGCGCAGGCGTGGCACATCCCGGCCGCCGAGAAGACGGCCCGCAACGGGAAGTGGGTGGACGGCCCCGGCCGGAAGCTGTTCGACGCGATCAAGGCGAAGGTCGGCGACCTGCCGTTCATCGCCGAGGACCTCGGCCTCATCACCCCGGACGTGGACGAGCTACGACAGAGTCTCGGCCTGCCGGGGATGCGAGTGCTTCAGTTCGCGATGGACGGCCCGAAGAACCAGTACCTGCCGTGCAACTACGAGCCGGCCACGGTCGTGTACACGGGCACGCACGACAACGACACGACACTCGGCTGGTGGAAGGGGCTGAACAGCCGGGACCAGACGTTCATCGGCGAGTACATCGGCCACTGGGTCCACGAGCCGCACTGGGAGCTGATCCGGCTGGCGTGGGGGTCGGTCGCGGAGCTGGCGATCGCACCGCTGCAGGACGTGCTCGGCCTCGGCAGCGACGCGCGGATGAACGTGCCTGGGAAGCCGGACGGCAACTGGAAGTGGCGGGTCCGGTGGGAGTACTTCCCGTTCGGCATCGTCGAGCGATTGGCCGACCTGACCGAGCGGTTCAACCGCGTCGCCGAACAAAAGCCGGAATAAATCCGTAGTTTCCACGTCGTACTTGTTGAATCACTTCCTTCCCGCTTTCCGGGTGATGCCATGCTTTATCGGCACGTTTGGGTCGTCGCGCTCCTCGTCGCATTACTGGGTTCCGGGTGCGGGGGGCAGCCCACGAAAGAGGCGGCCTCAACGGTCGCCATGAAGGTCGCCCCGCCCGCACCGCCGGCGGCCGCACCCGCGGGGAACGCCGGGGAAGCCAAGCCGGTGCCGGACGTTCAGGCCGAGCGGAAGATCATCTTCAACGGCACGCTCGACGTGGAAGTGAAGGACTTCGGCGCTGCCCACACCGAACTTACGGGCCTCATGCGGAAGCAGAAGGCGTTCTTCGTGAAGACGGAGATCCGCGGCGACTCCGGCCAGAAGCGGCACGGCACGTTCACGATCAAAGTCCCGGTCGAGAACTTCCACCCGATGGTCGAGGCGCTGGCGGCCCTCGGCAACCCGCTTAAGAACACGACCGACTCGCAGGACGTGACGGAGGAGTTCGTGGACGTGGAGGCCCGCGTCAAGAACTTGAAGGCCGAGGAGGAGGTGCTGAACAAGCTGCTCAAGGAGGCGGGCACACGGCTGGAAGACCTGTTTAAGATTCGCGAGCACATTCGCACGAACCGCGAGCAGATCGAGCGGGCCGAGGCGCGGCTCCAGGTGCTGGGCAAGCTCACGTCGCTCTCGACGATCACGCTGACGCTGCGGGACAAGGAGGAGTACGTCGCGCCGACGGCGGCGAAGGTGACGGAACCGGCGTCGTTCGGCGACCGGGCGACGGGGACGTTCGCGAGTTCCGTCGGCCTCCTGCGGGCCGTCGGCGAGGCGGTCGCGATGTTCGCGATCGCCGTCGCCCCGTGGCTGCCGGTGCTGGCCGTGGTGAGTGCGGTCGCGTGGTACGCGCGGCGGCGGATGCGGGTGGCGGCGGCATAGTAGTAGGCACACTCCGTGTGCCGTCTCCTGTCGGCCGCAGCGACCCGGTGCAGGTCTCCGCGGCACTCAGCAGACGGCACACGGAGTGTGCCTACTACTATGCGCCGTACTCGTCCTTCCACTCGTCGTACCACGCCATCTGGATCGCTTCGAGGACCTTCTCGTTCGACTTCGACGGCTCCCCGACGAAGTCTTCCAGGTCGAGCACCCACTTGTGCATGTCCGTGAACCGCACCGTCAGCGGGTCGAGCGTGTCGTACTTCTCGAACAGTAACTCGCCGATCTCGCGGGGGTTGTCCCAGTTCAACGACATGATGCCTCCTCGGGGGTTACAGGCCGTCGGCCGTGATCTCGTCCTCGCGCTTGCCGGTGAGCAGCTTACCGACGGTCGCGTTGAACTGTCGTTCGGCCAGCGGTGCGGTCGCGTCGCCGAACACCTTGACGGCGTGCTGCAAGGCGTCCACGTCCGCCCCGGCCATCGCCGCCTTCAGGTTCGCCGTCGCCTTCTCGATCACCACCCGTTCCGTCGCAGGAAGTTGGTCGCCGACGTTCGCGAGGGCCTTTTCAGTGTGCCGCAGGTCGCCCTCGGCCTTGTTCCGGTACTCGATCATCCGGCGGGCCGAGAAGTCGTCGTGCGCGTGCTCGACGCTCTCCAGCACCAGCCGCTCGACCTCGGCCGGGGTTAGCCCGTGGGCCGCCCGCACCTCGACGCTCGCCTTCTGCCCGCTCCGCTTCTCGACGGCCGTGACCGTCAGCATCGCGTTGGCGTCCAGCATGAACGTCACGTCCACCTGCGGCATCTGCGCCGGCATCGGCGGGATGCCGCCGAGCTTGAACTGGCCGAGCAGCCGGCAGTCCTTCGTCAGCTCGCGCTCGCCCTGGTAGATGTTGATGAGGATCGCCGTCTGGTTCTCGACGGCCGTCGAGTAGCGGACGGTTTCCATGCACGGGACGGTGCTGTTCCGGTGAATCACCTTGTCCACGACGCCGCCGAGCGTCTCGATGCCGAGCGACAGCGGCACTACGTCGAGCAGCAGCACGTCCTTGCGGTTCCCGGCCAGGATGTCGGCCTGCACCGCCGCCCCGAGCGCGACGACCTCGTCCGGGTTCAGGTCGGTGTGCGGCTTGCGGCCGAAAAACTCCTCGACGCGCTTCCGGACCAACGGCACGCGGGACGACCCGCCGACGAGCACGACCTCATCGACCAGCTTCTTCCCGGCGTCCGCCAACGCGCTCTTGCACTTTGCCAAACTCCGCTCGACCAGCGGCGCGATCATCGCCTCGAACTCGACTCGCGTGAATGTGGTGCGGAACTCGCGGCCGGGCAACTTCACCGCGAACTCGGCGGCCGGCTGCGAACTCAGGGCGATCTTCGTCCGCTCGGCCGCGTCGCGGAGGTGCTGCAACAATTCCGCGTCCTTCGCGCTCAACTGGACGCCCATCCGTTTCGCCGCCGCTTCCATCAGGGCGTGGTCGAAGTCGTCGCCGCCGAGGAACGTGTCGCCGTTCGTCGCCAGCACGCGGAACACGCCGTCGGTCACCTGTAGGATCGAACAGTCGAACGTGCCGCCGCCGAGGTCGTAGACGGCGATCAGTCCGGCGTCCCGCTTGTTCAGCCCGTAGGCCAGGGCCGCGGCCGTCGGCTCGTTCACGATGCGAAGTACGTCCAGCCCGGCGATCCGGCCGGCGTCGCGGGTCGATTGCCGCTGCGCGTCGTCGAAATACGCCGGCACGGTGATGACCGCCTTCGTCGGGTTCCCGGCCCGCTTGCGGACCTCCTTGAGGATCATCGCGGACAGCTCCTCCGGCGTGTACTCCTTGCCGGCGACGTTGACGAGCAGCACCTTCCGCCCGCCGTCCGCCTCCCGCTCGACGACCTGGTGCGGGATCAGCTTCAACTCCTCCCGAAGCTCCGCGAGCGTGCGGCCCATCAGTCGCTTCACGCTGAAGATGGTATGGTCCGGGTCCGACAGCGCCCGCTCCTTCGCCGCCGACCCGACGAGGACTGTCCCGTCGTCGTGGAAGCTGATCGCGGACGGCACGAGCGCCTTGCCGGCGGCGTCGCGGACGACCTCCGGCGTCCCGCCGCGGACGTAGGCGGCGAGGCTGAAGGTGGTCCCCAGGTCGATGCCAACAACGGTCGGTGCGTTCATGACGTTCCACGGCGAAAGTATTAAAGATATATTAGTTACTCAGACGCCGAACCGGTTCTCGCGCCGCCGGCGTTTCATCAGGTACTATCCCCACTTTCATCGGACCTTTCCCATGTCCAGCCTTCGTCCCCACGCGGCCGTCGTGCTCCTCGGCCTGACGCTCCTCGGTTGTTCATCCTCGTCGTCGTCCGGCCCGTCGCCCCCCGAGGTCGCCATCGAGCCGGCGAAGCCGACCGGCCCGGCGTGGTTCCGGGACGTGACGGCCGACACCGACATCAAGGCAACGTACCAGAACGGCGAGGAGGCGAACCAGTATTCGATCATCGAGTCGCTCGGCGGCGGGATCGGCCTCCTCGACTACGACCGGGACGGCAAGCTCGACGTGTTCGTCCCCGGCGGCGGGCGGTTCGACGGGCAGAAGGTCCTCGGCCACCAGTGCCGGCTGTTCCGCAACCTCGGCGGGATGAAGTTCCAGGACGTATCCACGGAAACCGGGCTGACCGCGGTGAACTGGCAGTACTCGCACGGCGCGGCCTGCTTCGACTACGACAACGACGGGTTCCCGGACGTGCTCGTCACCGGGTACAGCCGGTTGGTACTCCTCCACAACGAGCCGGACGGGAGCGGGCGGAAGTTCGTGGACGCGACGGCGAAGGCCGGGCTGACGGAGAACCTGTGGAGCACGTCCGCGGCGTGGGGCGACCTGGACGGCGACGGGTTCGCGGACGTGTACGTCGCCCACTACGGGAACTGGGGGTTCGACGGGACCGGGCCGGACGGCAAGCCGTTCCGCCACCCGACGGACTGCTCTTACGACGGCAAGACGCGGGACGTTTGCCAGCCGAAGCGGTTCGACCCACTGCCCCACACGGTCTACAAGAACAACGGCAACGGTACGTTCACCGACGTGTCGAAGGGCTTCGTGCCGAAGACCGGCGGCAAGGGGATCGGCGTCGTGGTGCTGGACGCGAACGCGGACGGGAAGCCGGACGTGTACGTCGCGAACGACACGGACGACAACTTCCTGTGGCTGAACAAGCGGACGAAGCCGGGCGAGTGGGCGTTCGAGGAAGTCGGCCTCATGGCGAACGTGGCCCGCGACGACCGCGGCACGCCGAACGGCAGCATGGGCATCGACGGGGCCGACTACGACCGCGGCGGGAAGCAGTCGATCATCGTGTCGAACTACGAGTCGGAGCTGCCGGCCCTTTACCAGAACCGGTGCAAGGACGACCGGGTCGCGTTCGGGTACGCGACCGTCATCAGCGGCATCGGCAAGGTCGGCGGCAGCTACGTCAACTGGGGCATCGGGTTCCTCGACGCCGACCACGACGGGTGGGAGGACCTCGCCATCTTCAACGGCCACGCGATCCGGTTCCCGATGAAGGTCGGCCGGCAGCAAAGCCCGCTGCTGTTGCGGAACGAGAACGGCAAATTCTCGCCGACCGTCGGCCAGGGCGGGGCGTACTTCGACGCGAAGCACAACGCCCGCGGGGCGGCGTTCGGCGACCTCGACAACGACGGGAAGACGGACGTGGTGGTCGGCCACCTGAACGAGCCGGTGGCGGTGCTGCGGAACGTGAGCGCGAACGGGAACCACTGGCTCGGGGTCGAACTCGTGTCGGGGAACAAGAGCGTCGTCGGGGCGAAAGTCACGGTCGAGGCCGGCGGCGCGACGCAGACGCGGTTCCAGCGGGGCGGCGCGAGTTACGGCTCGACGAACGACCCGCGGCACGTCGTCGGCCTCGCGGCCGCGACGAAGGCGACGGTAACCGTGACGTGGCCGACCGGCGCGAAGGACGAGTGGAAGGACTTGGAGGCGGACGGGTACTGGCGGCTGACCGAGGGAAAGCCGGGGGCGGAGCGTGTGAAGTAGGTTTCTGGTTTTCACCCCGAAGGGGTGGGAGCGCTCAGCCCAGGGCACCGCCCTGGGCGGGGCCATGCGTGTCTGCAACCCCGGAGGCCCGCCCAGGGCGTTGCCCTGGGCTATGCGCTCGCATGCTTTCAGCCTGCGGGGCGGTTGCGATCCCACCCAGGGCGGTGTCGCTCCGCTCCTCGCCCTGGGCTAACATCTCCCACCCCTTCGGGGTGGAAAATCGGCCGCGGGTTTACAGAATCCCCGGCGCGGCGACCTTGATCCCCTTGAGCGCCATCTTCAACTGCTCCGGGTTCGGCGCGAACTCCAACGCCGTCGCCTTGTCGATGTCCCCGCGGTCCACGAGCTGCCGCAGGTTCTCGGTGAAGTCCACCATCCCCTCGTTGAACCCGATCCGGATCGCGTCCAGAATCTTGTCGTCCTTCGACTTCAAGATCAAATCCCGGATCGTCGGGTTCATGATCATGATCTCGTTCGTCGGCACCCGCGACTTCTTCAAGGCCGGGACGAGCTTCTGTGCCACGATCGCCTTCAGGTTGAACGCCAGCGACTGCCGGACGGCGTGGTGCTGGCTCGGCGGGAACAGGTCGAGGATCCGGCTAACCGTGCTCGCGGCCGTGGACGCGTGGATCGTCCCGAAGACGACGTGCCCGGTTTCCGCCGCGTGGACGCCGGCCTCGAACGTCTCCTGGTCCCGCATCTCGCCCACCAGGATGATGTCCGGGTCCTCCCGCACGGCGTGCTTGAGCGCGACGTGCCAGTCCACCACGTCGAGATAAACCTCCCGCTGGTTCATGACGCTCATCTTGTCCGTGAACACGAACTCGATCGGGTCCTCGATCGTGAGGATGTGCAACGCCTCGTTCTGGTTGATGTACTCCAGCATGGACGCGATGGTCGTGGACTTCCCGGACCCGGTCACCCCGGCCAGGATGATCATCCCCTGGTCGTAGTGGCAGAGCTTCTCGATGCTCGGCGGCAGGCCGAGGGCGGCGAAGTTCGGGATGCTCGTGTTCACCCGCCGGGCGACCATCGCCAGCTTGCCCCGCTGCTTCATCATGTTCACGCGGAACCGGCACTCGTCGTCGCCGACGACGTGGGCGAAGTCGGCCCCGCCGTCCCGCTCCATCTGCATGTGGGCCTTCTCGTTCATGATGCCCTGGAACAGCTTCCACATGTTGTCGTTGCTGATCGGCGGCGTGTTCATCCGTTGGATGACGTTCCGCAGCCGCATCATGCCGGGCAGCCCGGACTTCAGGTGCAGGTCGGACCCCTCGTGCAGCATCACCGTGCGGAAAAGCTGGTTGATCTTCGGCTCGCCGGGCACTTCCTCGGCGATCCGAAGCCCGCCGATCTCGTTGATGTAGTACGGCCCCGTCTTGCCCGTCCCGTCCTTGATGCCGGGCTTCGGCGACAGTGTGAAGAGCGGGTTGTTGTACCCGCGGCCCTCGGGGATGGTGCCCGGCTTGTCGGCCCGCGGCGTCTCCACCTCCTTCGCCGGGGCGGGCGGCGGGGGCGGCGAGGCGACCACTTCCACGGGCACGGCCGCGACCGGCCCGCCGGCGAGCGGGAGCGTGTCGGCCCGGCGGACCGGCGGCGGCTTCGGTACGGCTTGGGCCTGCGGGGGACGGGGTTTGTGTTCGGACATGTCGGACCTCAAGGAAGAAAGATCATGAGCCGAGCGCCGGCAGCAGCCGGACGGGGACGTTGTGCGCCGCGAGGTACGCCTTCGTCGCCGGGATGGAGTACTCGTCGTAGTGGAAGATGCTCGCGGCCAGGGCCGCGTCCGCCCCGGCCTCGAACGCCTGCCGCAGGTGCTCGGGGCTGCCCGCCCCGCCGCTCGCGACGACCGGAATGTTCACCGCCGCGGACACGGCCCGGAGCATCGGCAGGTCGTACCCGTTCTTCGTCCCGTCCGCGTCCATCGACGTGAGCACGATCTCGCCCGCGCCGAGCCGCTCGACCTCCCGCGCCCAGGCGACGGCCTCCAGCCCCGTGGGGACGCGGCCGCCGTTGATGTGGACCTCCCAGACCTCGCGGCCGTCCTTCGTGACGCGGCGGGGGTCGATGTTGACCACGGTGGCACAACGGCCGAACTTGCGGGACACTTCCGACACGACGGCGGGGTTCTTCACGGCCGCGGAGTTGATACTGACCTTCTCCGCGCCGGCCTGGATGAGCTGCGTCGCGTCGTCGAGGGTGCGGATGCCGCCGCCGACGGTGAACGGCATGAACAGTTGCTCGGCCACTTGGCGGACCATGTCGAGGAGGATTTTCCGCCCCTCGTGGCTGGCCGAGATGTCGAGGAAGACGAGTTCGTCGGCCCCTTGCTGCTCGTACCGGCGGGCGACCTCCACCGGGTCGCCGGCGTCCCGGAGGCCGACGAAGTGGACGCCCTTCACCACGCGGCCGTCTTTCACGTCCAGGCACGGGATGATGCGTTTGGTGAGCATGAAGTTGATCTAAGGACGGCCGGCCGGGTTACCACGCGAATCCGACGATTTGGGGCTGAATGAATGGTAACGTGAACGGGCGTCGCGAGCAAGTCGGTGGCGAGCCGAGCGGCGTAAGCCGCCGGGTGAGGCGCTCCACACCCGGCGGCTTACGCCGCTCGGCTCGCCAAAAAACATCCGCCGGTCTGCGCACGAAAAAAGCCCGGAACACATCCGGGCCTTTGGTTCGTTATCGTGGCGGGCGTTCGATCGGACTCACACGGAGCGGTTCGCGGCGACCCACAACAGGTACGCGACCCGCTCGTTCACCGCCGTGCGCTTCTGCTTCGTCGCGAAGCTGTCTCGCCAAACGTAATAAATCGACGCGACGGACAACACGCACGCATACCCGACGAACATCTGGAACATCTGATTTATATCCTCGCACCCACGGCCGGAGAGTAATCGCCGCAATCGGCATCCCAGGATCAAGTTCCGCAGATTGTGCGGCCGCCGTGTGACCGAAGACTAATTCACGCGCCCGGACCGGGCAAACGAACGTGACGGAAATCCGGCGAATCGCCGTCGAGTTTTCCGATGGTCGGGATTGTTTAGAACGTGTCGAAATTGCCGCCCGAATTCCGTCAGGAATCGCAAATTAACTCGCCGCGCAAACCGGTCAGCCCCTCGCTCCCGAGGCGGATGAGTTTCTCTCCGACCGTCACCTCAAACAGGTCGTCCAGCGGTTGGTAGCTGACGATGTGGACCGTCGCGCCGGGCGTGAGGCCGAGGTCCCGCCAGTGGCGGAGGCGGGCCGGGTTGTCGTCCTGGGCTTCGCGGACGACGACGGTTTGCCCCTCGCGGAACTCGCTGAGCCGGTGCAGCGTGCGGCGGTGCAGTTCCCCGGCGGACGTGGGGATCGGGTGGCCGTGCGGGTCTTCGAGCGGCTCCCCGAGGTGCGCGGCGATGGCCTGCTCCAGCCGCGGCGAGATGGCGTGCTCCAGCGCCTCCGCCTCGGCGTCCACCTCGCTCCAGTCGAGGCCGAGGACTTGCGTGAGGAACAGTTCGATGAGCCGGTGGCGGCGGATGACGTGCCGCGCCTCGCGGACGCCGGTGGCGGTCAGCTGCGCCCCGTCGCCGGGCGTGTAGTCGATCCACCCGGCCTCGGCGAGCCGCTTGAGCATCCCGGTCACGGACGGGGCCTTGACCTTCATCGCGAGGGCGATGTCGGCCGGGGAAACGACGTGGTCCGCCCCGCCGAGGCTGTGGATGGCCTTGAGGTAGTCCTGGACCGCTTCCGACGGCTGCACGGACATCACGACTCTCGCGGGAGGGGCGGTCCTGGCATGATAGCGGTCGGGCCGGGGGCGGCGGGGTGATGTTTCGATGAAGCGCCCGACTTCCGAAGTCCGGCTTCGACTTCGGAAGTCGAACGGGAAGCGGGCCGTTGCCGTCACCGCCAAAGTTCCTGCGCGGGATCGACTTCCGAAGTCGAAGCCGGACTTCGGAAGTCAGGCCGCCGCTCGGCTCGCCGGGATTGCTCTTCCGCCGACCCGATCCGCCACGAACGCCGCGGCCCGTTCGCACGCCCCCGGAACCGCGACGCGGTTCCTCAGCGCCGTGATCTTCGCGACCGCTTCCCCATACGCCACGGGGTCGTCCAGCCACGACAGCAGCTTCTCCGCCAGCGGCGTCGAGGCGTCCCGGTACGTTAGGAACTCCGGGAAGATTTCCTCGTCCGCCAGCAGGTTCACGAGGCTGATGTACTTGCACGTGATGAACTGCTTGCTCACCAGCCGGGCGAGCCGCGTGTACTTGTACAGGATCGCGCTCGGCTTCCGCCGGTACATCAGCTCCAGCCCGACCGACCCGGACACGGCCAGGCACACGTCCGCCGCCTCGATGATCTCCGGCGTCCGCCGCACGTGAATTTCGAGCGGCAGCGAGTGCTCCGCCGCGAGCCGCTCGGCCGTCGCCCGCTGGCGGTCGTTGAACGACGCCACGAGGAACCGCACGTCCGGCCGCTCCGCGTGGACCTTCTTCGCCGTCGCCAGCATCGTCGGGAAGTTCGCCGACACCTCCTGGTTCCGCGAGCCGGGGAGGACCGCCACGATCGGCTGCTGATGGCAAACCTGTTCGCCGAGGAACCGCGAATCGAGCCGCTGCTCGCGGAGTTCGTCGAAGTACGGGTGGCCGACGTACTCCGTCCGCACGCCCTTCTTGCGGTACCAGTCGTCCTCGAACGGCAGGGCCGTCAGCACGGTATCGACCGTCTTCCGCATCTTCCGCGTCCGCCACCCGCCCCACGCCCACAACTGCGGCGGCACGAAGTAGAAGACGGGAATGCCCATCGCCTTCGCCCGCTTCGCGACGTGCCAGTGGAAGCCGGGGTAGTCGATCAGCACGACCGCGTCCGGCCGCTGGCGTCGCCACGATTTTTCGGCCTTGTCGAGGAGCTTGAAGAACTGCGGCAGGTTCACGATCGAGCGGCTGAACCACATGATCGAGAGTTGCGTGAGCGGGAAAAGCAAATCGACCCCGGCGGCCGACATCTTGTCGCCGCCGAAGCCGAGGAGTTGCGCCGTCGGGTTGAGTGCCGAAATCGCCTTCGCGAAATTCGAGCCGTGCAGGTCGCCGCTGGGTTCGCCAGCGGAAATGAATACGCGCATCGCCCGGCGTCCTGCCACGAGTGCGGAATGAGTCCGAGCCGAGTTCTACCGCGTCCGGCGGCCGGCCGACAACCCGAACCGCGTCACTGGGCCGCGGCCGCCGCCTCCGGCTCCTTCTTGCCGGGCATGTCCGTCGGCTCCGCCACCTTCCGGTAGCCGAGCGCGCGGAGGACTTCGAGGACTTCGCTCCAGGTCGGGAACGGCCGGCGGTTCTCCCGCTTGTAACGGTCCATCGCCTTCATGAAGATGGTTTCCTCGTCGTTGTAATCGCGCTCGCACGTCGTCGGGTCGATGAGCCGACGCCGCTCGCTCGTGCGCCGCTTCTCCGCGGCGTTGTTGGCGCGGCGGCGGTCGGTGGCGACCGGAATGTTCCGCTTGCGGCGGTCGTTCGGGAAGCCGTCGGCGGCCGGCGCGTCGTGGGCCGCGGGGGTCGCGGGGACGTTCGTACTGGTCATCTAGCGCATCCTCTCAGCCGGGTTGGGGGGTGGGCTGGGAATGCCAGGCTCGGCAGCTGCTTCCCTACGGTTGCCGTCGCGAGTCTCGGGGATGAACGGTGACTTTAACCTAACCGCTCGGATTTTGGTGTCAACGAGATTTCGCGCCCGGTCCCTTCGGCGTTCACACTCCTTTGCGGATACCGCGTATTTACGTTAAAGATTCACACGGTAGCAAAGCAACGAAACTTGTAAATAATTCGTCCGGCGGGAATCGTTGCCCGTCGCGAAAACCGGATCGTTTCCCCTATTTTGAATCATCCGCCGGAAGGTCGCGACCCGATTCTTCCGACGTGCCTTGTCCCGTTTTGTGGAACCCTGAGCGGAAGCGACGGGGTTGGTTGACTGCCTTAACACCCCGTCGCTTCCGCTCAGGGTTCCAAATGAGTTGCCATGCAATCCCTGACCGCGGCGAACTTGATTCGCGTGTTCGACTTTTACCTGGCGGCCATGCTCGTCCTCGGGCTGATGCGCCGCTGGAGCGTCTACTACGACACGCTCGCGATCCTGATCGCCGTCCGCGGTCGGTGGCCGAAGTTGCTCGAGCGCATGGCCGGGCACAAGGCGGCCGTCCTGAACTGGCCGACGCTCCGGCCGGCCGTGTTCGTGCTGGTGCTGATGGTGGCGCAGATGATCGCGTCGCGGCTACTCTGGCCGCAGGCGAGGATTTTCCTGCACGACCTGGTCGAACCGTGGTGGCACGTCATCCTGTTCGTGGTCGCTCTGGCCCCGATGCTGGCGGTGGACGCGTACTTCCTCATTTCCGTGGGCAGCTTCGACCGGCCGGAGACGGAAAAGTATCTCGATTACGCGGAGAAGTGGTCCGGCAGCCGCCGGGCGCGGGCGATCCGGATTCTGACGCTGGGGAAGATCGACCCGGACAAGCAGGTGGATGAGGGCGTGAAGCAGGGGCTGACCGACCTGAGCAAGACGCTGAGCTGGGCGATGTGGTGGGCGTCGGCGCAGATGGGCTGCCGGCTGGCGTTCGGCCTGACGCTCTGGACGCTGTGGGCGGTGTCGTGACCTCGATTATTTCGTCGAGCGGAGCGAGACGCCTCTTGTTCCCTCCCCCCTTGGGGGGGAGGGTTAGGGAGGGGGTAACCTCCCTCCCACGGACGCGATCCTTACCGGGAGGGAATCGCGCAGGGCCGCCCCCCCGCCCCCCCGCCCCCCGGGGGGGGGGGGGCACCCAAAAACCACGGAGGGACCACG